>NZ_JAMYLZ010000015.1:0-133355 GCF_040318315.1 Mesorhizobium sp. M1227 | reverse complement strand
CCGCTGAGGGAGGGCGGCTACCCTCTCTCAGCGTTCCTTTCTGACCCATTCGGCAGCGAAAGTCATAAGACAAGCAATTCCAGGAAAAGTGTGAAACGGTTTTTCCGTCCGGAATTGCGTCAAAACAAAGAGATAGAGGGATGTCGCGCAAAGGGCTGCCCTCGGGCTTGACCTCAGGGGTGCGCAGCGGCGGGCTTACCTATTTGTAAAGTAGCGGCCATCCTGTCGCAAACTCCGCCGCCTAAGCTCGATCCATCTTCTCTCGAATGAGAGAAATGATCCGGCAAGCCCTACCGCTCCGGATCGTCACCGTTGCCGCTCAGGGCCTAACGGGCCCTTTCGGCATCGCAACGAAACCAAACGGGAAAAACGAACATGAAAAAATCAGTTATCGCAACCGCAATGGTACTGGCCCTTGCATCCTCGACCGGTGCCTTCGCCAAGGCAACCACCGGCACGATCGCAAGCGTCGACAAGAGTGGCGACTCGATCACGCTGTCCGACGGCAAGACGTTCATCTTGCCGGAAGGGATCGAGGCCGAGACGCTCAAGGTCGGTGAAAAGGTCGTTGTCACCTACTCGATCAAGGCCGGCAAGCTGGCGGTTTCGAGCATTCATCAGGCCAAATAAACCAGCAAAACGAGGACCGAGCGCGGGAGCGCGCCTGTGTGGATGCCATAAGAGGCAAGGTGTCCCCACAGCAGGCCCGGTGACGCGTTCGAGGAGCAGCAAAGGAGGAGGGCAGGCTCTTTCCCTGATTAGCAGGTCGGGGGCTCTTCGCGCGAGCCAGTTATCCGATCCCCGCTCAGAAATTCTGCCAAACGTTCCGCCCCTTTACTTCGTACGATCGGAACATTGATTTTTTTGTGGGACCTACAGAATAGCGGCTTGGGTTCTCGCTGAGGTGGGAGGCCTGGTATGAACATTTGGACGAACTGCCGACCCAGCAAAATGACTGCCCACGAGCTTGTTGAAGAGCTGATCTTACAAGCCCGTCGGGGCCAAATCGTCTCCGTCAATGACACTATTGCGGCGGTGCGCCGCGACGGGCCACATCTGGTGGTAAGTGACTGCGAGCTGGTCGCTCTTATTGTTGATGTTGCACCAGCCTTTGGCCTGTTCGTCGCGTTCGATCTTCGGGAATAGCCGCATGGCTCTCCCTGGTTGCCCCCACGTCAGAACCAATACTCCCGACCGGAAGCTGGCCGCATAGCAAGTCCGTCCCTAGGTTCCGCCTATGGCAATCCTTTGGTTCTCACCTCCGGTGTACGTCAAGACGGAGCATGACGGCTTCCGCTACGGGTCCACCACGTTCAGGCTGCGGCCGAGGAACTCGTCTTGTGGACCAAGCGTGGTAAGTGGCAAAAGGCGGAGCGCGCCTGTATGATGCCATCAGCGGCAAGGTGTCTCCACAGCAGGCCCGTGACGCGTTCGAGGAAGCTGCCAAGGAGGAGGGCATGATCTTTCCTGAATAGGAGTTCTCATGGCTCGCCACTGGTTCAACCCTCCGGTCCCCGTCAAGACCGGGCGTCCAGGGGAAATCCGCAACGTCAACAACGCCGAGACAGCCGGCGAGCCATGGAGGAGGGGACATTACTCTCCCAATGACAACTAGCTAACTTGAACTGCGGTAAACGTTCTCTGGCCAACACCGCCTTCGCGAAAGGAGTCCGCCGCCCGTGAGAAAGGCGACGGACCCGAACAGCGGCTGCACATCACGAAGAATCCCGCTGCAACCCCTAAACCCGCGAGGGGCCTACATCGTTCCCTTACAACCTGGGTTGATCGGCAGGCTGGTTCCGCTTTAAGTTTCCTCTATGTCTCGCCATTGGTTCTCCCCTCCGGTCTACGTTAGGACCGACCACCCAGGTGTCCGCGTCGCGATCAGCCGCGTCGAGGGTGCGGCCGAGGAACTCATGAGGTGGACTAACCGGGGACATCGGTGGAACGTTGCGGTACGTATCTGCACGGCCGCGCTGGCCGATAAGGTGTCACCTCAAGTGGCTGGTGAGGCATTCCCGGCTGCTGCAAAAGAGGAGGGGGCGTTACTCCCCCCAATGGCAACCAGCGGACTGTTCTAACCAAGAGGCCCGTCGCCCATGAGAAAGGCGACGGGCCCCAACAGCGGCTGCACATCCAAGAGAAGAACCGAGCGCTGCGAGTTCTAAACCCGCGAGGGCCCACATCGTTCCCTATAACCTGCGTTGGTCGGCAGGCCTGTGCCGCTCTAAGTTCCCCCCATGGCAACCCATTGGTTCTCCCCTCCGGTGTACGTCAGGACCGACGGACCTGGCATCCGGTACGGGGTTAGCCATGTCGAGGGTGCCGCCGAGGAACTCATGAAGTGGACCAAGAGGGGACCGAAGTGGACGCTGGCGGTGCAGTCCTGCAGGAGGCCGCCAAGGAGGAGGGCGTGCTCGTTCTGGAGTAGGAAGCCGCGTGGCACTGTTATCCTCTTCGTAAGGAGGTCGATTGTGCCCGCCGTTCTCGACACTTGCGCCTCTGCGCGTGACACCCCTCATGTGAACTTCATCGCCGAATACGAAAGAGCCTGGGCCGAGAATGTACTCGCTCCATTCATTTCAAATTGTTTCAGAATATTTTTCTAATCGTAAGTGACAATCTTAAAGATAGTTCCGGGTTAGCAATCCACTAACTCTCTGAGCTCGTTATCGCTGAAGTAGCGGGCATTGAAACTGCTACTATGAGGCAAGTATCAAAGGAGAGTGTCATGGCAAATTTCGTCAAGAGTTTCGCCACAGCTTTAGCCGGTGGTGCACTTGTTTTATCTCTATCATTTCCTTCCAGTGCGGCGGGAATTAACGTCGGTGCCGGCGCATCAATTGGCGGCCCAGGCGGCATCAACGCTGGTCTCGGCGCTTCGATCGGCGGTAGTGGCGGCATCAGAGCGGGAGCCGGCGCCTCGATCGGTGGGCGCGGCGGAGTGAATGCCGGCGCTGGTGCTAACATAGGCGGCAGCAGGGGCATTACCGCCGGTGCCGGCGCTAATATTGGCGGCAGGAGTGGTGTCACTGCCGGTGCTGGCGCCAACATAGGTGGCACGAACGGCGTGACCGCTGGGGCAGGCGCTAATATAGGCGGCAGGAGTGGTGTCACTGCCGGCGCAGGCGCAAATGTAGGTGGCGCGGGCGGCGTTACAGCGGGGGTCGGCGCCAACGTTGGTGGCACGGGTGGTGTCGGCGTTGGCGTTGGTGGCGGTGCCGTTCCCGGCACCCCTGGGACTCCCGGAACGCCGGGGACACCTGGAACGCCAGGGACGCCCGGCACCCCGCCGAGCGTTGTTGCTCAGCTGTCCAGCAGCCAGCTGATTCGCATGAAGAAGCGCTGCGCCGACGTGCTCAGCAGCGAAGGCACGTATGACAGCGATCTGCGTCAGCTTTGCATGCTGATCGCGCGCCGCTGAGGAGAGTGCGGCGTTAACGGGAGCGTCGAATCGGCCGTGAGGCTTTGACAACACTCTCCTGGCCTCGCGGCCGGCCCGTCACCCGCAAGGTGGCGGGCTTCTCTTGGTCAGGATCGCAGCGCTGCGGGGCTATCCACCACGCACACCCGTCCATAGATTCGGCACGTTGAGGCGCCGACAGGGTCGTCTTGGGTCATTTCGCAAGACATGGTACCGGGCATGTTCAGTAAGTGATCGTCACCACCACAGTGTGTCGCCTGCGGCGGCACCCGTCCATAGACGGTCAGGTTTTGGGTCGCACCGTCTCCGGTCCCCGGCACCGTGCTTCCCGGGGTCGATGCATCACCCCATGGCTGCAACCGCGCGACATCCTTAAATAGGCCATAGGTGACTGTTTCCGCGCCTTTCGACATTTTGCGCGCTGTTGGCGTGGAGCCGGTGGTGCCTCCATTCAAGGAGACAGTATAGGCGGTAGCCGGCGTGCACGTGACCGACACCTGCCCCGTCGCGTCGACATTTGCGCCTAGCGTTCCCACAGATCCAAAATCGATGTTCTGCATGGCGACCAGGCAGTTGGCCGGTACGATAGCCGTTACGCTAAAGCTTGGCCGCGAGATCGCGCCCGTTCCCGTGCTGCACGAACTGGAAGAAGTATACCGGTAGCGAAATTCGACATTGCTACCGGAGAAAGCCGAGAGATAGCTTCCAGGGGCGCCGTTGGTTGGCTGCCAAGGACTGCGCCGTATATGGTTGCGGCCCCTCCGCCGGTTCCAAATGCGTTCAACGTCAACTCAAATGCCGGCGCACCAGCCGGGAACCCCAGAAGTAAGAGCCCCAGACGACACTACGGGCTGAGTCCGAATAAAGCTGATAGTTGAGAACGTTCGAACCACTCAGCAGGCGCTCGAAACTGACCTTGTCGACGGGCGCGCTGGCTCTGAATAAATGACGCGAAAGCTCCTCCACAAGCTGTCTGATCCAACAGGGCTGCCGCGGAACGGCTCTCACCGCGAAGGCAAAAACCGCAAGCTGAAGGACCCGCTCCCCTGACGTTAGCGGCCGTCAGCGATCGAAGAAGGCGCGTCGAAATCTGCGGGCAAGAGTCTTGGGATTCGCTCTCCAGCCACCAGCGCGGTTCGTCTGGACAAGGTCCGATCTACGGAGCGGCGGCGGCGGACCGCCTGAACAGGATAGTTACCTTCGTGCCCTCATTCGGGCTGGAGCTCACATGGAATTGCGCATTGGCGTTTTCGATAAGCGAGCGCGCGATTAGCGCGCCGAGCTTGCCATGCCTGGGCCATGTCTCGCCTGCTGGCAGGCCGATGCCGTCATCGGCAACGACCACACGACACCCGTCACCTTCAACGGTGCTGTGCAGAGTGATCGTGCCGCCTTCGCGTCCTTGAAAAGCATGCTTCAGTGCATTGGTCAGCAGTTCATTCACAACCAGTCCCGCCGGCATGGCGACATTGATCGAAACCGGGTACGAGTCCACGCTCATATCAAGCCGGATACCTTCGGTAGCATGCGACGTCATGACTGCCGAGGCGATCTGACCGAGATAGACGCCGAGATCGACCTCGTCCTTTGGTTCGCCGCCGGAAAGTGCTTGGTAGAGCATCGCGAGGGCATTGACGCGGCCTGCCAGGCGGTCGAAACGCTTTTGGTCAGGCTCTACCGCATTTCGAGCTTCCATTCGGATCAGGGCGGTAATCATTTGCAAATTGTTCTTTACCCTGTGCTGTAGTTCGCGCAGCTGAACGTCTTTTTCACGGATACGCTCCTCGGTCTGGCGGGTGTCAGTCTCGCTGTGGGCCGAAACGTCGACAAGGGCAACGAGGCGAAAACAGACTTTGCCATTGTCTTCCTGAATGAGATTCGAATAGACGTCCACGATAGCGGGCTCATCCTCGCCGCGGTGAAGCCGAAACGTCCCGACGAAATCTGTCTCGTCCGCGAGCGCCTCGGTCAGCGACTGGTCCGCCGGCTCATTGAGACCGCTGGCGGAAAGGACCGCCCAATCCTCCCGAGCAAGCTCTTCCGCCTTTACACCCGACAGCTTCTCGAATTCGGGATTGGCGTAGACCACACGTTCGTCGCCTCGCAAGTCCGACACTGCGATCGCAATCGGCACTTGATCGAGAAATTTTCTGAACTGTTCGTTTTCCAAAGCATTGGCGAGGTCCGGTACGTCGAGTAGTTGTTCAACGGACTCGGGATTCTCGGGGTCGCTATTCATCGTATGCTGCCGTCCTACAGTCTGGCGAGACAATATCAGCGATGCGGACGCCACGCCATCGCTGAGCGCCGCGTCTCCAAGTAGCGGATGAAATATCTGACGAACGATTGATTGCACGCCCCGCACGCTCGCCTGCGCCGCAGACTTCTGCGCCAGACGCGAGTGAAGCATACCCCGTCCCAAAATCATCCATGGCAATCGTGACACCAAACGACTTTAGCCGACGAAGAACAACGCAGTAGTCGGGTCGCGGATCAGAACCCCTTCAGTGATTTCGAGTTCCAACCGCCCTGGCGAGAGGCCCGTTTCGCCAAACCGGCATCGGCTTCACAATCCTATTTCTGGCCATTCCGGCGCTGACGCCGATCCCGGGGCCGTTCGGCGTGGTTTTCGGCAGCGGGCTCGCGCTGGCCTCGCTCCAGATCGTTGCGGGCAGCCGGAGGGTCGCGCTGCTCCATAGGAGCC
The DNA here is from genome assembly GCF_040318315.1 of Mesorhizobium sp. M1227. Lineage (NCBI taxonomy): Bacteria > Pseudomonadati > Pseudomonadota > Alphaproteobacteria > Hyphomicrobiales > Phyllobacteriaceae > Mesorhizobium > Mesorhizobium sp. M1227. The sequence goes on along the minus strand of NZ_JAMYLZ010000015.1, from coordinate 127,227 downwards.
GAGCTTGTCGGGGATCATGCGCTTCGGCATCTGGCCCTGCTTCTTCAGTGTCAGCAAGCGGGTCGGGTTGGATGAATTCGCCGGCCGCGCAGACGCTCGCCACGTCTTGCCGAAGTGGACGAGGTGAGGTCGACTGAAGCGCTTTGTCGGGCGCGGCAAATAGAGACGATCAGGGCAAATCGTGACGCATACTGGGTGGATGATACGGAGCCGAGCTGCCCTTGTGCCCGGCTCCTCCGGCTTTGACGGGAACCTACGCAGCGTCACGTGTTAGTTGCCGACGTCGCCGCTCCGGAGCCGCTTCACGCACAAAGCGCGAAGGACCAGAGCCGCATCGGCGTAAGTGATCGCCTTTTCGCCGCCGAAAACCGGTGTATTGCCGACAACCTCTAGGACATCGCCCTCGATGCGCCAAGGAAGAATATCGGTGCGCAGCCGGCCAAAGACTTCTCGTCCGAGCGAGTTCCACGGCCCTCCAAGATCCTGCGCGGTTGCTTGAACTTGATGGTGACCGCTTCGTCGTGCCTGCGGAAAGCCGGCCCTTTGTCAGGAGCATCGCGACAAAGTTCGACAAATATTTCGAAACCGGCAAGGCGGGCGTTCGGTAGCGGTCTGAGCATCGGCTGCAGTCGGATGGGAAGGCTACGTCCCGATCTGAACAGCGCAGATCTTCGACCGTGTCAGGAATCGCTTCTCCCGTCCGTTATCGAGGCAGAACATGCCGCCGCGGCCAGGCACTACGTCGATGATGAGGTCGGTGTGCTTCCAGACCTCGAATTGCGAAGCCCCGATATAGAAGGGCGCGTCGCCGATGTGGCCGAGCAACACATCCTGATCGCCGACGATGAAGCCAGCACGCGGATAGCACATCGGCGAAGACCCGTCGCAGCAGCCGCCGGATTGGTGGAACAGCACTGGTCCGTGCTCGGCAACAATTTCCGCGATCAGTTCAAGGGCTTCCGGCGTCGCCGTAACTTTTTTGCATGCATAGTCTAATCCGGTTTCCAGTCATTATGGGCGCGGCCCCGCGCGGGGCCGCGCCTGTGGGACAAAGATGTGATCAGAAGAAGCCGAGCTTCTTCGGGCTATAGCTGACCAGCATGTTCTTGGTCTGCTGATAGTGGTCGAGCATCATCTTGTGTGTCTCGCGGCCGATGCCAGACTGCTTGTAGCCGCCGAAGGCCGCATGCGCGGGATAGGCGTGGTAGCAGTTGGTCCAGACGCGGCCGGCCTGGATCGCACGGCCGAAACGATAGGCACGGTTGCCATCGCGGCTCCAGACCCCGGCCCGAGGCCGTAAAGCGTATCGTTGGCAATGCTGAGCGCTTCGTCATCGTCCTTGAAGGTCGTGACAGAAACCACCGGCCCGAAGATCTCCTCCTGGAAGATGCGCATTTTGTTGTGTCCCTTGAACACGGTCGGCTTGACGTAATAGCCGCCCGCCAGATCACCAGACAGAACATTGCGGGCGCCACCGGTCAGCACCTCCGCGCCTTCCTGGCGGCCGATGTCGATATAGGACAGGATCTTCTCCAACTGCTCGGACGAGGCCTGGGCGCCAATCATCGTCGCCGGATCGAGCGGATCGCCCTGTACGATCGCCTCGACGCGCTTCAGCGCGCGTTCCATGAACGTATCGTAGATCGATTCATGGATGAGCGCGCGGCTCGGGCAGGTACAGACCTCGCCCTGGTTTAGCGCAAACGTGACGAAGCCTTCGATCGCCTTGTCGAAGAAATCGTCGTCCTCGGCGACAACATCCTTGAAGAAGATGTTTGGCGATTTGCCGCCCAATTCCAGTGTTACGGGGATAAGGTTCTGGCTGGCATATTGCATGATCAGCCGGCCCGTCGTGGTCTCGCCGGTAAAGGCGATCTTGGCAATGCGCGGCGACGACGCGGGTGGCTTGCCCGCCTCGAGACCAAAGCCGTTGACGATGTTGAGCACGCCCGGCGGCAGCAGATCGCCAATACACACAGCGCGCTCTGGGGGCGCGTTCCGGCTATGGCTTTTTTTCCGCGGAAAGGGCCGTTGTGCTTTGTGGCAGGATCTTCACTTCGGTTTCGCGCAAGAGCCCGTCGAGCGTCAGCACCGGCGCGCGCATTGTCATGGCATAGGCGTAGTGAAAGCAATCGAAATTGCTGAGGTAGCGTTGCCAATTCCGTGTTTTTCGGCAACCGCGACGGCATAGGACAGTACTCGCAGCGGCGATCCTGGCTCGCGAAGCGCGATTCTTCTGCTTCCAGCCATTTGACCACGACCGCCTCGGCGGCGCTGTACGGGCAATTCAGCTGGTCCGGCCGGGATAGAACAATAATCGCCTCCCACGCGGCGAGCGTCGATGTGAAGGGGGAGGGCGCTTCCAGCAAGGCGGCTTCATAGCTATCGGCCGTGTCCTCGCCAGCCATCATCGACACGATGGCACAGGCATCCACGAACATTATTCGTCGCCCTGCAGATCGTGATCCAGGTCGTGATAGGCTTCTTGTGGGACCGGCTTTCGATCAGGTTGGAAAGACAGGCCATGTTTTGCCAGAATCTTCTGTGCGGTCTCGCGCGGCCGCTCCTTTTGCATCCGGTTTCGGATTGTCTCACGGAGAGCGGATATCACCGCTTCGGTGATATTGGTGCGGTCGAGGCGGGCAAGCTCCCGCGCCAATTTGTCAGCCTCGTCGTTTCGGATGTTCAAGGTCATATGTGTAGCTCCAATCGCGTATCCATCATTACGCTATCGTGTAGCTTTTTTCAGTGCTCGGTCGCTACGGCGCGGGGCGGCGTAATATTCGACGCTGCGGACATAGTAAATTCGTTTCAGCCGGCGCACCGTCATTGCCTGCCGTTGCTCGGCCGAAGGATGTTCGCAGCTGATGACGACCGTATCTTGTGGCGGCCACGTCTCACCATCGGGCGGTGAGCGATCCCAATCTGTTGGATGCCTTCAACCGCGATGCCGCCGTGCAGAAACGGACCGTGCCTGAAGCTGCAGAGGCAGCGAAAGCTCTGTAGGGAAAGACAGCCGCGACACAATCGCCTGGTGCGCCTTCTCGGCGCATTGCGACGGGCGGACACAGGAGTTCCGATTCTGGTTTCGGATATTCACCGATCTTCAAGCGGGTTCGCCCGATTCCGAAGCGAAAGCAGCGTCGGAGAGAGTTCGTCCAGGCTTTTCCCGATAAGGAAATCATGTTCGACGAGGGAACTGCCTGCTTGTCGAGAGAACGCCGGACCGAAGTCAGCCCGTCAAGGCCAGAGCCGCATCGCTGTGGCGCGTGCTGCGCCAGCCTTGACCGGAAGTTTTCGGCCCAACGGATGCTCCAGACGCAGGCAAGCCTCCGGCACAAGCGATACCGCTCCACCCCTCAGGGTGTGTTACTCCGGCAATTCGTCGCCCTTGGTCGGCGCCTTCCCTTTGCCCGCCCGCTTCAGGATGTGCAGCGCCTTGGGGATGTCGGCACGGGCAGCGCGTTCCTGAAAGTAACTTTCCGTGCGCAGCGCCGAAAGCTTCTCAGCGACTGCCACGTTAATGAACTGGTTGAGCGGCACGCCTTCGCTCTCCGCCACCTTGCGCGCCTCATCCAGAAGCGAGAGCTGAAGCCGCAGTGCGAAATTGCTTCTCCTCATGTCTTTCTCTCCAATCGTCTCAGCGCCTCGCCCGGCGACAGGACCAAGATACCGAAGCGCTCGGCCACATTGCCGAAGTCGCGTAGGTTGAACGTCACTATAGCATCCGCCCGTCCGTTTACCGCAGCTTCCAGCACCATGTCGTCGTTCGGGTCGCGAATGGCCGGTCGCCAGAGGAAGAGAAGGCGAACCGGCTCGGCGACGGCCGCGACGGCATCTAGCAACGCGTTCACATCCTCGGCCGACAGGCCGGAAGCTTCAAGGTGCTCGGGCCTTGTCATGACCGCCTGGTACTCGATCATCAACGTCACCGAAGCGATCAGCGTCAGCCGGCGCTCCAAAGCCGCCACCAGCAGTTGGCGCGAGGCGCCAGCGTCACTTCGGATCGCAGCCACCATGGTCGCCGTATCGAGAAGCAGTCTCATGCAGGCATATTGGATATCGCGTGCGATATTGCAAGAGGACCGAGCTTTTCGTAAATTGCCTGGCTTGGGAATTCCAAATCGCAGTGCTCAAGTATTTGCACGCCACACTACGACCGCGCGGCAACTGAACTTGTCTTGCGGATCACCACGCCGCTCAATGCGCTTGATCTACACAGAAGAGCGGGCATGCCATGGTGGACGAGGCCAAACCTGGGAACGACAAGATTACAGGGCTGACATGTCGGCACGAGATATGGTTGATCGGCGGATGACCTCGACCACGAAGTCCAGATAGGCGGCCTTGTCCATGAGCATTAGCCGATCATTTGGCGCGGGCCCAGAATGCTCCTGTACGCGCTCCCAGAGGCGTTCCCGCATCTCCCGGTTCAAGGTGATAAAGTCGCTCCCGACATAGCGGCCTGTGCCACGCTCGGCCATTAGGGCGAAAGCCGGCTTTCCGGGTTCACGCTCGACGCCGAGCAACTCGTATTCATCGATGCTGTAAGCCTTGGTCTTGAGCCAAGCCGTCGAATTGCCGCTCCGGTATTTGCTGTCCTTGCGCCTCGACACCATGCCTTCGAGCCCCGCCTGGTCTATCAGGTGGGAAGATCGCCTTAGCCTCGCCGGGAAGCGCCTGGCTGAATTGGATACGGCCACCGTCCGGGATCATCTCGGCAAGGATCTCGCGGCGGTCCTCCAGCGCCATGTCGCGCAGGTCGTGACCATTGAGATGCAGAAGATCGAAGGCGACGAACAGAGGTCGTGCTGGCGTCGGGTGATGGCTTTCCGCAAGGCTCCGAAGTCAGACAGGCCAGTCTCGTTCAATACGACGATCTCACCGTCGATGATGGCGCTTTCCACGTCCAGTTCAGCGGCGGCCTTTGCGAGGGCGATGCCGATGGCGAAACTGTCCGAACGCGACACGATCACGATGACTGGCGAGGTGACGCTTGTTCATGATGACGGGACCGGCACGGTTCGGCTTCACGGCTACGACGTTCCGTGACGGCGCGCGGGGAACGCCTCGCAGAAATACCGGACCTCTCCACCGCGTCCGCCCTCGGCAATCGCGACAGCATGCTTGGCTTTCGACACATCGACACCGACGTAAAAAACGTTATCTTGCTCCATGGCTCGTCCTTTCTTCGCTTGGGGCTCGGCTCGGCACTCCCGAGCAACCCCCGTTTGCTTAACAGCTGCAAAGACTAAGGGCGGGCGGCCGCTCAGACCACGGTCATAACGTCTAATAGCCATCGCAACCTTACCCGCCAAATCGTCCTTGTTGCGCCAATATTGACGAGCTTCTTTTCATATAGCTTTCGGAATCTCTCGAGTTTGGCCTTTTTATCGAACTCGACCTTTTCCGCGGCCCACGTCTTGCGAGCACCGCCTTCGAGCAAAAACGCCACCGGTAGACACGCCTTGAGCGACGGCGTACTCGTACTCCTCTGGGTGTAGTTCTACCCTTCAACACTGAGCCGTACCGCTCTGCTACGATGAGTACGTAGTAGTCGCTGTCATCGATGCGCCGCTTGATGTAATCCCATTGAGTGTCGTCGCTGGCTTGGAATGCCTCCATCCCACAGGAATATGCCCGAGGTTAAGAACGGACTCGATGACCGACCGTCTTTCGTCCACCAAATCGGCGTAGGTCGAGCTGACGAAGATCTGGTATTTAACGTCCATGCGGCTTCACCCTTCGATCCGCCCTTGTAAGTCTGCAAGCAGGCTGGGGATAACGCCGTGCCCGCATCAAGAAGCCGAGTCATGATTCTTGCAAGGGGTGAAGCGATCAAAGCCCGACCCACGCGCTGGCACGCTAGGTTGCCCGGTTTGCCGGAAGGAATAATCACTTGCGGCCGAGGAGCATGAAACGTGCGGTGCCCCCCGCCGCAGCGACAGCCTTCGCTATTCCTTCTTGTCGACCAGCGCCCGTAGTGCCGAGACGTCATGCAGCAATAACCTGCTGCCGCGCTTTTCGATCAGGCCTCTCTTGGCGAGGTCGCTCATTTCGCGCGAGACCGCTTCCCTGTGCGTGCTCATCGTTGCCGCCAGCTCGGAATGCGTCGGTGCCGGGCTTATGGACACCTCGCCGTCCACGAGTGCGGCTTTCTCCGCCCGATGCAGGAGCTCGACGATCAGCCGTTTTCGCACGACCAGAGTGCTGTATTCGAATACCCGCTCGGTCATGCGCCGGAGCTGGGCAGACAGATGCTCAAGCAGCATCCAGGCAAAAGTCGGGTGGGTCATCACGATATCCCGGAATGCTGTGCCGGACAGCCGTGCAGCGCGAGTTGCCTCCAGCGCGACTACGCTGGCAGAGCGTGCAATCCCGTCAATGCCTCCGAGCTCCCCGAAAATGTCGCCCGGTTCGACATCGCGATACGCTATCTCCCTGCCGTCCGCTGAAACCAGTGTCACGCGAGCCCGTCCTTCCAGCAGGAAGAAGACATCGCGACCAGTGTCGCCGTGGGAAATGATTAGCTCGTTGTGTCGATAGCTGCGCTCGTGCCACCGTTTGGTCAGCGCGGCGAGGTCGGCATCGCAAAGTCTTGAGATGAAGGCCAGAGAGCCTGTCACAACGGTCTCTTGTTCAATCAAGTGTACTTCACCTTACTCCCTATCCAAGGATATTTGATGGCCGCAGGCCCCGCTTTCCGGGATGCAAACTGGGAGCGGATTTCGCCAATGTTTTCCCCGGTGTGGGAATTCCCACAGCCGAGCCTGGTTCGACTGTCATATCCTTGTTGCAACATCAGGCCCGCCGGCTCGTGTGAAAGCCGGCGAAGGGAAAGGGAACAGTCATGAAATTCTTGGCTCCCGTCACAAAACTTGCTGCGGGGTTTCGCAAATTCGTCGCGGCGCGCTACCGCCCGGAGCTTTATTACATGCGTGGCCCGGGGCCAGCCACCGCCCGCCGTATGGGCACGCCGCGGCAAAACCAATCCATCGACCACTACGCCTAATTTGCCTCGCGGACGGCTGACGCTCTCGCCCGGAGTGCCGTTCGCGCCGTTCCGTACCGGTCAATTCAGATCAATGAAGGGACGATCTGATCATGGTTATAATTCATGCTGCCGCCATTGGTCCATTTCGCAGGTGGTTACGCCTCCGCGCCGAGCGAAAAGCTCTCTTGTCGGCAACGGACCAGTTGAGCCGTTTACCCGATGACGTCCTTGGCGACATCGGCATCTCACGTGACGAAATCATGTGCGATTTGCGAAGCCGCGCCATCCGTCATGCGGAGGCAGGCGCGGCCGGCACGACGATCGAGCGCACCAGGATCGCTTCGGCCTCGATCCCGAAACGGTTGGCCGCCGGCAGTGGCTACACCTCGGCCGAGATCCCCTTTGGCTGGTCCACGAGCGCGCGATCGAGCCTTACATCGGCTTCGACAAGCAGCGGCGCGCGGACGGGACCTTCGAACGGCACTACACCTGCGACCCCAAGGACTGAATGTTGACCGACGGGAGCTGGGGAGGATCTCAAAATGATCATGTCAGTTGTTAAGTCCCTCGCGCCTGTGACGCTCGGCACCGTGCTGATCGCAATCAGTCCGGCTTCATTGTCGGCTTCTGACGCTCAGGACCTCTCGTTCGCTCACGCTGACATGCCAATCAAACAGCTGAAAGACGTCTATTTGGATTGCGAGCGGGGAGGCCGCCGGTGCGCTGGGGACGGAAGACGTGATGTACTGTTCGATGCGTGAGTTCCGACTAGGCGCGCGATAGCAGTTTGCGCATAATCAACGATGCATGGCCTTCTGCACCGTGCGACGCGGCCCGGCGATCGACCACTTCGAACATGTTTGGACCGCGCATTTCGCCGATCAGCGCAGTAACCAACCCGCGGAGTTCCGCGAGCGACAGCCTTCAAACGAATCAGTCGGTGGTAGCGTCACGCATAGGGTGAATCACGAACGCGCTCGCCTGCAAACCCCTTCGCCCGGAAATCTGCCCCGGTTACGCGGTTCGCCAGCAGACTGAGAAGGAGCGGCTTCAGCCGATCGCCGATGCTATTTGTTATCTTTGTGCCGAATGGCAGCTTTGCGCCCCGATTTCGGCAGTTCGACTATATCGTTCGAACTGCCGAAAGCTGTCGGGGCTCCGGCCCTCTCAAACCCTCCGCCGCCGTTGTCGCGCATGTGCCGCATGCCACCTGCCGTGCTTTCAGCGAGCGACCTTACCTCCAGTCCGGAACCTAGCAGTCGCCCAACTGGTTCAACCTTCCGCCACGGCTGGGCAGAGGAGGGCGTGCAAAACGGTAGGCGCGACTAAGAAACGGTCGCGGTTCGAGTCGGTAGAGGGATACCGCCGATACAGTGCTGTAACCGAGTTCGTTTGCTGACGGGACTTCTTAATCGGCGCAAATAGGTCCGACTCTAACCTCCGCAACCAGTTCCAGCATAAATCACTAATAGTCACGATCTGATCAAAGCCCCGCCGGAAAAAAAAGCAAGGCATTTCCCACGGCAGGTTTGGCGAAGCGCGGAAGGGCACTCTGCCGCCCAGAGTAAGCGGCCTGCACGCGAGAGGGACCCTTTTCCAAGCGCGGTGTTCGAATCCCTCCCTCTCCGCCATACGACATTGTTTACGTTGATAAAAATACAAGAATAGATTGCGCGTCCGCCATAAAGCCCGCCAACCGAAAAAGGCGTATTCGCGGCACGTCAGCTTACGACACAAATATGCGGGGTTGATGCTTCGAGCTGGGAGATGGCAGAGATCAACTTCGGCTTCGCTAAGCGAAGTCGTGGGATTCATGCGACAGCGGAATTAGGATATGCGACGAGCACCCCGTGCCGGGTCAACCTCGCCGTCGGGAAGTACCGATCGGTGCGGAACCGAGCGGATTCACGCTTGTCGGCAGCGGACGGCGGCGGTGGCGGTCAGCATCCGAGCAGGCTCCCAATTAGCGAGACAAACGTCCAGAGCGGAGGGACTTCGCCAGCCTGAACGACCGCTCTCCTCGGCTTAGTCAAGCATACCTACGGAATGATGCGCCTGGCCGGTGACAAATGAATCTCTGCTGGCCTCCGATGATATGGGGAGGCGCTCGCAAATCGCGCCCTACGCGCGGGTTGATCGGTTGATCAACATCAAAGCTTGAATATGAGAAATGCGCTAACTGTGACGGCGGTGGTCACGGTGGCTCGAGTGTCAGCAGATGTGGTAAGGTTGAGTGTCGGCGAGTAGCAGAGGTCCAGCAACAATGACTTTGAGGCGAACCAGAGCTTACGGCGCATCCGGCTTGGTTCTAGCGGTTTGCACTGTGTTTGCTTGGCAGAACGCCACTGCTGCTCACAATTGCGACGCAGCCGCGACGCCTGGCGTCAATTGGCACGAGTGTGACAAGAAGCTTCTCATCCTAGAAGGACAAGACCTGAGCGGGGCGAACCTGTTCGGTGTTGATTTCACTTCGACCGACCTCAGGAACAGCAATCTCCTTGCGGCAAATCTTGAGAAGGCAACGCTTGTGCGTGCTTCCCTGGCCGACTCGACCGCCAAAGGCGCCCGGTTCGACAGAATCGAGGCCTACAGGACCGACTTCAGCCGTATGGACGCGCAGGGCGCTGTGTTTGCGAGCGCGGAAATACAGCGCTCGAATTTCCAGGGCGCCAATCTGACCAATGTTGATTTCACAAAGGCAGAATTGGGGCGTGCGCAGTTCCATGACGCCGATATCAGCGGCAGCCGCTTCTCGTTTGCCAATCTCGCACGGGCGGACTTCCGAGGAGCGACGTTCACCGCGCCGATAGACTTTGACCGCGCCTTTTTCTTTCTGACCCGTATCGAGGGCGTCGATCTTTCCAATTCGGCGGGTCTGTCCCAGTGGCAGCTCAACATGGCTTGCGGAGACGCCCGGACCGAGTTGCCTTCTGGCTTGACGAGGCCTGAAGATTGGCCCTGTCAATTCCAGCAGGAATAGTTGTCGGCAAGCGAACTGTGCAATGCTGCACCCGACAGGATTTGAACCTTTAACTTCTGCCTTCGCGAGAGGAACTCGCCATGGCTACCCTGTCGACCGATGCACCAATCTCTCCGCTTCGCCAGCGCATGCAGCACGACATGCTCATGCGTGGCCTAGGCTCCCATACCCAGCAGGACTACGTTCGTCACGTCCGGCGCTTCGCTGTGTTCCTTGGCCGCTCGCCCGACACTGCGACGGCTGAGGACATCCGTCGATTCCAGCTGCATCAGCATGAGAGCGGCGTCGGCTCTGCGACGATCAATGGCGCGGTCTCGGCACTGCCGTTCCTGTCCCTCGTGACGCTGAAGCGTCGGGATCTGGCGCGTGCGCTGGTGATCATGAGGTGTCAGCGCAAGCTGCCCGACGTGCTGAGCGTGGAGGAAGCGGCGCGGCTGCTCGAAGCCGCATCCAGCATCAAGGCATCAAGTACATGGCGGCACTTGGCGTCGCCTATGGCGCGGGCCTGCGCGTGTCCGAAGTCGCGCAACTCAAGATCGACGACATCGACTCGACACGCATGCTTATCTGCGTCGAACAGGGCAAGGGACGCAGTGCCGCGCGACAATCAAGTTGAGAGCGCGTGTTGCCTTGATTGTCGCGCGGCAAAGACGAGAGCCGCGTCCGTAAAGACCATTCGGCGCGCAACCTCGCCATGATCCGCCGCGGGGTGCTCAACATGCTCCGTCGCGAGCCTTCAAACTCGCTCAAGCGTAAGCGCCTCAAAGACCTCATGAACCCGACCTACCGCCAAGCCGTCCTTGCCGGTTAACGATTCATGATTTGGCCCTGCGTTGGCTTTCGTGTGCACTGTGTGTGCATTGAGAGATGTGATGTGGCCAAATGGCTTTCGGTCGCGGCGGCGCAATCGTAAAATAGGTTATGTCTGAGTAAGCTCCGTCTGACGAAATACTCAGTCTTTCCGACCGGGCATTGGACGGACTGAAGCAGAAAAAAGATAATGAAATGGATAAGATAGAGCGGCATCTTGCTCTTGCTCCTACGATGGACTGGATGAACGTGGCGATCAACATCTTTCGGATACATTCGTGATTGCGGCGCAGCAGCCGCCAAGGCTCAGATAACAGGACATCTGTTTAGAAAACAAAACATCAGATGTGATATCCGGCAGTCGACGTGCTATGGCTCCAGAGCAGAAGGAACTTGCGCCATGGCACGCTCGACCGCTCAAAGCGCTTTGCGCTATCCACTCACCATTATGCTCGGCACCGACGCAAGCGTGAGATTGCTCCGGGAATTATCCCGGCACGGCGGCTTGCTTTCTTCACCATTGCTTGCGGCTCGTAGCGGGCTTGCGAGGGCAAGCGTGTGGTCTGCTCTCGCAACCTTGGAGGGGATTGGCATCGTATCTTCAGAGGGAACGGGCAGGGCTCGTCTTTATCGGTTGAATGATCGCCATCCACTGGCGACATCACTGGAAGCCCTCTTTGAGCAGGAGGCGCTTAGGTATTCCAACATTCGCGCTTTAGTCACTGAGGCGGTCTCCGCAGTTCGGCCGAACGTACTCGCGGCCTGGATTTACGGCAGCGTGGCGAGGGGCGAGGACCGTCCAGACAGCGATCTCGACATCGCAGCGGTTACGCCATCCGAAAAGCTAGAAAGCGCGCTCCAAGAGATCCGTGAGGCACTGGTGACCCACGGTGAAGAGCTTGGCTTCAATCCCTCGGTGGTGGGACTCACTCCGCAGGATGTAACGAGGCTGTCGAGCACGGGAGACCCTTGGTGGGGCGGCGTCGAAGCAAATGCCCTGCTCGTCTTGGGTCCACGCCCGGACGAACTCGCAACAAAAACTCGCCAGAAGGCGTTGGCATGACCAGAAGAGGTGCGACGAAAGTAGTCGAGACAGGCTTTGGCGAGGAGCGATTGCGCATCGCCCGCTCATATTTGAAGGCTGCCCGTTTGGAGGTGCAATGTCTGAAACGGGTAACATCGGCAATCCGGCTATGTCGCAGATCGTGAATGCGGCAATAGCATACGCCGTGCGCTCACTGCCCGATTTGCAGGAACGATCAACCGCGCGGATCATGCGGCCGTGGTGAAAACCATGCGCGATGCGCTTGGAAATCGCCTTCCTGCAGCGCAGGCCAGCCGGTTGCGGAGCATTCTCCATGAGAAGGACGAAGCTCAATACGGAATCAGGGCAAAATCACTACCCGAAGCCGAGAGCTTGCTCGACAAGTTGGAAAAGTTCGCGGAGTGGGCGGAAAAAGAACTGGAAGTCTGATCAGCAATGGAGGCGGCATGTCGCTTATGGCGACCTGAATGTTACTTCAGCAGTTTGATCAGCACTGTGAAAGCCGCGTCGATGTCAGCGCGAACCGCGGCCCGGACAGCTTCCGCGTTGCGGTCTCGCAGCGCTGCAAACATCTGCTGATGGTGCTGGTTGGCGGTCGAATAGTTTCCAGAATCGTGCAGCATGTTGAAATAGGGACTGATCTGCAGCCACAGGTTCTCGATGATGTTGAGCATGTTTTCCGAACCCGCGGCTCGATAGATGGAGAAATGAAAGGCGTAGTTGGCCCTGAGGTAGGATTTGACGTCGCCGGCGGCATTGGCCTGTTCGAGTGCGTCCAGATGCTGGCGCAGCAGCGCCACGCTGGGATCGTCCATTCGCTCGGCCGCCCATGCGGCGGCGATCGCCTCGATCTCAAACCTGACGTTCCTGAGATCGATGAGTCGCGCGCGGCTTAATGCCGGGATACCGATCGAACGGCCAGAAACCACCATCAATGCGTTGGCGGCGCTCAGACGCCGCAGTGCCTCGCGAACCGGCATCGGGCTGACGCCGAAAGCGTCTGCGAGGCTCTGCACCGTCACCATTTCACCTGGAACGATACTGCCGTCGAGGATCAACTCGGTGACGTGCCGGTAGACCCTGTCCTGCAGGGTTTCCCTGGACAGCGGCGTAATCTCGACGCCCGGCTTCCTGAATGCCGCCCCAGCCATCTGTGCCTACCTTTCCCCAAACGGCGACGCTCTTGTCCTACCCGGCGCCTGTGCCCGGAATGCAAGGTTCGGATTGCCGCGTCAAGCGCCGGCGTATCCGGCTTTTACCCATTAGCATTTCATCATTGATCTTTGATCAAATCATGATACGGTCAGCTGCGTCGAATGACAAGGAGCACGTTTCGTGCCCTTGGGAGGCATTTGGTCGTCTGAATTGGGAGGAGTTTCGAATGGGTATCGGATCGAAAGCCCGGCGGCTCGCGCTGCTTGCCGGCATGGCTGTTTGCGCCTTTGAGATGTCGGCGGCCGAGGCGGCCGGAAAGCACAAAATATTTCTCAGCATGAGCTTCATCGGCAATGATTGGCAGGCCGAGGCCGCCAACATGGTCAAGGCGATGGCGTCGCACAAGAGCATGGCCGACAAGGTCGACCTCCAGGTTCAGGTGGCCGGGCCGAACGCACAGCGCCAGATCCAGCAGATCAACGCGATGGTGCAGGCAGGTGCCGAAGCCATCGTGATCTTCCCGATCTCGCCGACAGCGCTCAACCAGGTGGTGAAGAACGCCTGCGACAAGGGGGTAAAGGTGTTTGCCTACGATGCCGAGATCACAGAGCCCTGCGCCTACAACGTCCATATCGATCAGGAAGAGGCTGGCCGCGTGACGGCGGAGTGGCTGGTCAAGAAGCTCAATGGCAAGGGCAACATCATCGCAGTGACCGGCGTTCCCGGCACCTCGGTCGACGATCTGCGCACCAAGGCCGCAAAGGAGGTGTTTGCCAAGCATCCCGACATCAAGATCGTGGGCGAGGCTGTCGGTATGTGGAGCCAGGCGGTGGCCCGCACCGAACTTTCCAAGATATTGGCGACGCGCAGCTGGGACGACATAAATGGGCTGTGGATGCAGGTCGGCTGCTTCACCGCCAATTCCATGCAGCTCGAGGCCGGCAAGAAGAGCAGCGAACTGCTGCCTTGCGCCGGCGAGGGCTCCAATGGCGGGCGCATCCAGATGCTGCCGGAGGGCACGGAGGTCGAGGGCGCAGCCTCTCCCTATGCGCCGCTCGGCGCGCCGCGTATCTCCTATGCATCGCCGCCCTATTCCGGCGCGCTTGCCCTTAAGCTTGCAGTCGAGGCACTTGACGGCAAGGAGGTTGCCAAGAAGACGATCCTGCCACTGCCGGTCGTCACCAACGACACGATAAAGCTTTGTAACGAAGGCACCTGGGCAGAGATGAAGGCTGGCTGTAACGCCTTCAAACCGTCGCTGGTCTCCAACCCCGGCTGGTTCGCCTCGATCTTCTCCGACCAGACACCTGAAATCGGTCTCGCGGCCGCCCTTGTCGGCCAGCCCGAGGAGTAAGGCTCTCCGAATGGGGCGTGGGGTGCTTTGGAGGCCCTCCCACGCACCCCGTGCAGGCCGGGACTGGGATCATGATGTCAGCGCAATCGACAGCTGTCGGCATAGAGGGCGTCCGCAAGGCGTTTGGTGCGACGGTCGCCCTCGATGGCGTCTCCTTTGAGATCGTTTCGGGCAGCGTGCACGCGCTGCTCGGCGAAAACGGTGCCGGCAAGTCGACGCTCGTCAAGCTGCTGTCGGGACTGGTGCGGCCCGACGAAGGGCAAATCACCGTTCTTGGTGAACCGGCGCCACTCGGTTCGCCGCGCGCCGCGCACGCCAAAGGCGTGCAGACAGCCTTCCAGGAAATGACGCTGGTGCGCGATCTCAGCGTTCTCGACAACATGCTGCTGCCCTACGCGCCTGTCGGCTCGAGCGGCCTGATCAGGCGGGCGAGCGCGCGCAGGGCGGTGCGCCAGCACATTTCAGATCTCGGCTTTTCGGTCGATCTTGATGCCGAGGTCGCAACCCTCGATCTCGCCGTCCGCCAGAAGATCGAAATCGCGCGCGCGCTCTATCGCAAGCCGCGCATCCTCCTGCTCGACGAACCGACCTCGACGCTGTCGGGCGGCGATGTCGAATGGCTGGGCGGCATCATCGCGCGACTTAAGGCCGCCGGCACGACGGTCGTGTTCATCACCCACCGCATGCGAGAGGTGCGGGCCTTCTGCGACACGCTGACCATTCTCAGAAACGGCCGTCACATCGTGACGGCGCCGGTGGCCGACGTCCCGGATGGAGAAGTGATCGAAAAGATCATCGGTCGCAGCATCGCCCAGACCTTTCCGCCGAAACCCGAAAGCGAGGCGGTCTTCGGTCCGCCGGTGCTCGGCGTACGCGATCTCAAGGCCGGCATGAAGCTCGACGGCGTCGGTTTCGACCTCCGCAAGGGCGAGATTCTCGGCATTGCCGGGCTTCAGGGCATGGGCCAACTCGACCTGTTCCTCGCCTGCTTCGGCATGGCCGAGATCGAGCGCGGCCATATCCTGGTCGACGGGCGCGAAGTGTGGCTCGGCTCGCCCGCCGATGCGCTCAAGCCCAATATGGCGATCGGGCTGGTGCCGGAGGACCGCAAGACCGAAGGCCTGTTCCTGAAGCTCTCGGGCCGGCAAAACGTATCGCTGCCGGTCGTCGCGCGTTTTACCCGATTTGGCCTGATCAGCAGGCACGAGGAGGCGCAGGCCGTCCAGTCCGCCTTCTCGGCGGTCGAGGTCGACCACCGCGCCATGTGGACGAGGGCGGGGGCGTTTTCGGGCGGTAACCAGCAGAAGATCGCCATCGCCAAATGGCTGGTCGCCGAGAGCCGCATCCTGCTGCTCTTCGACCCAACCCGCGGCATCGACGTCGGCACCAAGCACGAGCTCTATGTGATGATGCGCGACTTTGTGGCGGCCGGCGGCTCGATCCTTCTGCATTCAACCGAAATTCCCGAGCTGGTCCATCAATGCGACCGAGTGCTCGTCCTCTATGACGGTCACTTGGTGGCGGAGCTTGCCGGCAACCACATCACGGAAGGCGCGATCATGCGACCGGCGCTGGGGCAAGGCGAGTTGGTCCGGGAGGCGGCGGAATGAGCGTGACGAGTTTGCCCGCCGCGGCACCGGCCGCGACATTGACGCGGCTTCTCGCGCGGCACAGCGGCGCGATCATCGCGGCGATCGTCTTTGCGGTGCTCCTGCTTATCGTCGATCTGGTCAGTGCCGGGCGGCTCACCTATTTCGACATTTCGTTTCTCTCCAGCGGCGGCGCCACCTCGGCACTGGCGGCGGTCGGCCAGACGGTGGTCATCCTGTCCGGCGGTTTCGACCTGTCCGCCGGCGCGGTGATCTCGCTGGTCAATGTCGTCCTGGCAAAAGGTATGGATCCGATGGCGACCGGCTCCAGTGTCGCGCTGTGGACCTTGGCCGGAATTGGTGTCGGCATGCTGGTCGGCGCCTTTAACGGCTTCTTCATTGCCGTCCTGCGCATGCAGCCTATCGTCGTCACGCTGTCGACCATGTTCATCCTGCAGGGGGTAACGCTGCTGGTCATGGACAAGCCGGGCGGCTTCGTCTCGCCCGATCTTGGCGCCTTCTATCTCGGTGATGCTATCGCCGGCTGGATACCGATGCCGCTGGTGGTCATCGGCGTCGTCCTGCTCGCCTGGTTCTGGCTCAAAGGCACACGCTTCGGGACCGCGCTTTATGCCGTCGGCAGTGATCCGGACGCGGCCGCTTCGGTCGGCGTGCGCGTCGTTCTCGTGCGCTTCCTGGTCTATGTCATAGCCGGCGGCTGCTACGGGCTCGCCGGCGTCTTCATCAGCGCACAGACGGGCAGCGGCGATCCGCTCGTCGGTAACCCGTTGTTGCTGTCGATGTTCGCGGCGGTCGTCGTCGGCGGTACAAGGCTGGGCGGCGGTCAAGGCGGGCCGGTTGGCACCGTCTTCGGCGCCTACATCCTGATGATGGTCGTCAACATCCTGCTCGTACTCAACGTCTCGGCCTATTATTCGACGATCGCCGAGGGCACGATCCTGATCCTTGCGGTGCTTGCCGGCTCGCTGTCGTATGGCTCCGTGCTCGCCCGCCAACTGCGTGCGCTGCGGGCGCGGTTGGCCGCATGGCGCGCCGGAATGCTGCCCTCGCAGATCGATCGCACCGACCGGCGGCTGAGGATCGCGCGTGGCAGCACCGACGATCAGCAGGCGCCGCAGCCGGCCTTCCATATACGCAATGCCGAGACGCTGCGTTATGCGCTGCCGGCCTATGTCTGCCTGGCCGTCGTCGTGATCGTCACCCAGATCTGGCTCGGACGCGCCATCGTCAACGTCACCTACTGGAACTCGCTTTTCGTGCTGTCGAGCTTCCTCGCCGTCCTCGCGCTTGGGCAAGGCAGCGTAATCCTCACCGGCGGGCTCGACCTGTCGGTGCCGTGGACGATCGGTCTCTCGGGCATCCTGCTTGCCGGCATGGTCAACGGCTCGGATGGTGCACTTGCCTATGCGCTGCCGGCGGTGCTGCTCACAGCTTGCCTGATCGGTTTTGCCAACGGCATCGGCATCGTCTTCCTCGGCATTTCGCCTATCGTGATGACGCTGGCCACCAACGGCATTCTGCAAGGCGTCGCGCTGCTTTACTCGCAGGGTACGCCGGCCGGCTTCTCCTCGCCGATGCTGCGCTGGTTCATGACCGGGAAGGTATTCGTTGTGACGCCGGTGGTGCTGTTCATGATCACCTTCGTCGCGTTTGCTGTGCTGCTGCTTGGCCGCACCCCTTTCGGCCGCCGGGTTTATGGCATCGGCAACAGCCTGCGCGCGGCCCAGCTCTCCGGCATCGCGGTCGGGCGCACGCTCATCCTCGTCTATGTGCTGTCGGCGGTCTGCGCGGGGCTCGTCGGCATCATGCTGACCGGCTTTTCCGGCCAGGCCAGCCTCGGCATGGGCGACGATTATCTGCTGCCCTCGATCGCCGTAGTCGTCGTCGGCGGTGCGCTGATCACCGGCGGGCGCGGCCACTATCTCGGCATGCTGGGGGGCGTGCTGCTTTTGACGGCGTTGCAGATGCTGCTCGCCGGCACGACGCTGCCTTACGCGACGCGGGCGATCCTGTTCGGGCTGGTGGTGCTCGCTGCGGTCATGGCGCTGCGCGAAAGGCGAATTCAATGAAAGGAATGGAATAATGAGCTCCAGCGCACCGGCATCGGCGGACGAATTCCTGACAGGGCTCAAAGGCCAACGCGTGCTGGTCACGGCGGGTGCCGGCGGCATCGGCTTTGCTATTGCCGAGACGCTGTCGGGGCTCGGCGCGCGTGTCGTGATCTGCGACATTTCCGACGAGGCGCTGGCCGCCGCTCCAGAGAGGCTCACACTCGCCGGCGCAGTCAAAGCGGACGTTTCACGCGACGACGATGTCGACCGGCTGTTCGAGACCATAAAGGAGAAGCTCGGCGGGCTCGACGCCCTGATCAACAATGCCGGCATTGCCGGGCCGACCGGCGGGGTCGATGAGATCGATCCGGCAGACTGGCGGCGCTGCATAGATATCTGCCTGACCGGCCAGTTCCTGTGCGCGCGCCGTGCCGTGCCGCTGATCAAGGCGGCGGGCGGCGGCTCGATCGTTTCGATGTCTTCGGCCGCCGGCCGCCATGGCTACGCGTTCCGCACGCCGTACTCGGCTGCCAAGTTCGGCGTTGTCGGCCTGACCCAGAGCCTTGCCAAGGAACTCGGACCGCATGGGATCAGGGTCAATGCCATCTTGCCCGGCATCATCGAAGGGCCGCGCATCGACAAGGTCATTGCCGACCGGGCAAAGCAGCTCGGCGTTTCAAACGAGGAGATGACACAACGCTATCTGCAGAACATCTCGCTGCGCCGCATGACCAGTCCATACGATGTCGCGGCGATGGTGGCCTTCCTGCTTTCCGATGCGGGCATCAACATTTCCGGCCAGTCGCTCGGCGTCGACGGCAACGTCGAGACACTCTGAGGGGGAGATCATGGCGAAGGTAGCAATTGTCGGAAGCGGCTTCATCGGGCGAGCGTGGGCGATCAGCTTCGCTCGTGCCGGCCATGATGTGCGCATGTGGGATCAGGCGCCGGCCGCGGCCAGCGGTGCGCGCGACTATATCGCTGGGGTGCTCGGCGACCTTGCCGCCAACGATCTGCTGCGGGGACAGGCGGTCGATACCGTGCTTGGCCGCATCATCATTGTGGAGGAGCTTGGCGAGGCCTTGGCCGATGCCGTCCATGTCCAGGAGAACACGCCGGAAAACCTCGAGGTGAAGCGTGACGTGTTCTCCCGCATCGACGCACTTTCCGGTCCGCAGGCGGTGATCGCCAGTTCCACCTCGGCGCTGTTGCCGTCGAGATTCACCGATCATCTTGAGGGGCGCCATCGCTGCCTCGTCGTGCACCCGATCAATCCGCCCTATCTCATCCCGGCAGCGGAGGTGGTGCCGGCGCCATGGACCTCCGCCGAAACGGTGGAAAGGACCCGCGCGTTTCTTGTCGAGGCGGGCCATGCGCCACTGGTGATGAAGCGCGAGCTCGACGGCTTCATCATGAACCGCTTGCAAGGCGCGCTGTTGGAGGAGGCGTTTCGGCTCGTCGCCGACGGCTATGCCAGCGTCGAGGACGTCGACACTGGCCTGCGCGACGGGCTGGCGCTGCGCTGGTCGTTCATGGGTCCGTTCGAGACGGTCGACCTCAATGCACCCGGTGGTGTGCGCGACTATGTCGAGCGCTATCAGGCGATCTATTCCAACATCTTCCCTCAGATGCTGCGCCGCGTCGACTGGGCCGGCGAGGTCATGGAAACGGTCGAGGCCGAGCGTCGCAAGCGCCTGCCGCGGGAAGAACTCGGCGAACGGCAGGTCTGGCGCGACCGCCGGCTGATGGCGCTGGCGGCGCACAAGAAAAAGTCGGATCAGGAGTTTGGACAATGACGCAAACAAGCCGCAAGCCCGGCGCCCAGCAACCCAGCGGCAAGGTCATCATCACCTGCGCGGTGACGGGGGCGATCCACACGCCGACTATGTCGCCTTATCTACCGATCACGCCGGACCAGATCGCGCGCGAGGCGATCGCGGCGGCGGAGGCGGGTGCGGCGATCCTGCATCTGCATGCCCGCGACCCCGAGACCGGCAAGCCCGACCAGACGCCAGAGGCGTTCGCGCGTTTCCTGCCGCGCGTCAAGCAAGGCACCAATGCCGCCATCAACATCACCACCGGCGGCAGTCCTTACATGAAGGTGGAGGAGCGTGTGCGCCCCGCCGCCCAATTCAAGCCGGAGGTCGCCTCGCTCAACATGGGCTCGATCAATTTCGGGCTCTATCACCTCGCCGACAAATACGAGACGTTCAAGTTCGATTGGGAAAAGCCGCATCTGGAAGCGACGCGTGATCTGGTCTTCCGCAACTCGTTCAAGGACATCGAATACATACTGGCAACCTGCTACGACAATGGGACGCGCTTCGAGTTCGAGTGCTACGACATCGCCCATCTCTATAACCTCTCCCATTTCGCCGATCGCGGGCTGGTGAAGCCGCCGTTCTTCGTGCAGTCGGTGTTCGGCCTGCTCGGCGGCATCGGCACGCACCCGGAAGACGTCGCCCATATGAAGCGCACCGCCGATCGCCTGTTCGGCGACCAGTTCCGCTGGTCGGTGCTGGGTGCGGGCGCCAGCCAGTTGCGCATCGCGGCACAATCGGCAGCGCTTGGCGGCAACATTCGCGTTGGGCTCGAAGACAGTCTTTGGGCCGGTAGGGGCAGGCTTGCCAAGTCGAATGCCGAGCAGGTGGTGCTCGCCCGCAAGATCGTCGAAGGCCTCGGCATGGAAGTGGCAACGCCCGACGAGGCCCGCGAAATCCTGTCATTGAAGGGCGGCGACCAGGTCGCGTTCTGACCGGTTTCTGCAAGGTTCGAACAGAGGAGGACGGCATGAAGATCGAAGTCGTGGTGGACGTGAAGACCACGCTGGGCGAGGGACCGCTGTGGGACGTTGAACAGGAGCGCCTCTACTGGATCGACAGTTTCGACGGGCGTGTGTTTCGGGCAACCGCCGACGGGAGCGAGATCCGTTGCTGGGACGTGCCGATGAAGATCGGTTCGATGGCATTGCGCAAGGACGGAGGTGGCGCGGTGGTATCGCTGCAGCGCGGTTTCCATCTGCTTGATTTCGCCACCGGCGAGGTGACGCCGATTCACGATCCGGAGCCGGACAGGCCGATGAACCGGCTCAATGACGGCAAGGTCGACCGGCGCGGCCGCTTCTTCGCCGGCTCAATGGACACGATGGAAGAGGGACCCTCCGGCGGACTCTACCGGCTCGATCCGGATTTCTCGGTTACCAGAATAGATTCCGGCATCATCTGCTCGAACGGTCCGTGCTGGAGCCCGGACGACCGCACCTTTTATTTCGCCGACACCTGGACCGGCGAGATCTGGGCCTACGACTACGACATCGCAACCGGTGCCGCCACCAACCGGCGCACCTTCACGCGTGTCGATACCAGCCGGGGCGGGGCGGCTGACGGCTCGACCGTCGATGCGGAAGGATTCCTTTGGAACGCGCTGGTCTATGACGGCAGGCTGGTGCGTTACGCGCCCGACGGCAGCATTGATCGCATCATCGACATGCCCGTCAAGAAGATCACCAGCGTCATGTTCGGCGGGCCCAGGCTCGACACCTTGTACGTCACTTCGATGGCCAAGCCGCCGCTGCCGCGCTTTCCGGGCGACGGAGTTTTACGAGGCAGCCTTTTTGCCATCACCGGCCTCGGCGTGACGGGAGTTCCCGAGCCAAGATTTGCCGCGTAAATCGGTGCGTAATGGCGATGTCCTTCCTGCCTGCTTGGTGCCACCCCAACCTCCCGCCGCAGGGCAACCGGCGCTGGAAACTCGTGCCCTGCGGTTCTGATGGAACCCACAATGAGAGGCTTGAGGCGCTTTCGCCTGACGTGCGCGCGAACATGTCCCTGGAGAAACCATCAACCGAGCGTTGGAAACCTGCTCGCAACAAGAAATCCACCCATTAGCAACTCCAACGCATCGAGTGCCTCTTCATCCCGCAAATTGGTCAGAGCTACGCTGTCCACCAAGACAACCTTTTCATTGTCTATGTCATAGACTTCCCAAAGTCCGTCCCTGATCCTTCGGATGGCGTGTCGACGCTCCATAAGCGGAACCTAATACTCGAGTCGCGGCGACGTTGATAGAAAATTCGGGCACGAGCCGATCATAATAGTGGAAAACCGCAGGTCGCCCTGACGATGCTCTTACGATTGAGCCCACGAAAAAGCGCTTCAGAAAACGAAGAGCACCGATGGCGGCAGCACGACAGGCGGTGCGCCGGCTATCACCAGTCCTGTGTTGAGGGCAGGTTGGTTTCCGCTATCAACCGCTTCGTCATCGACCACAAGCTGCAGTCATAGCCCTTCGTCTGGACCGACGATCCCGACAAAATCATCACGGCCGCCGCGCGTGCACCAGGTGCTGGAGTCGATCCATAGCATTGACTATAGCAGTGTGGCGGTCCGCGAATGTCCGCTCTCCCAATAGGCAAGTTCGACCCCAAACAGACGTCCTCGTCAGTCTTTCGCTAGTCGACACGCAGGCCTCGATGGCGACGACGTCCGTGAACGACAGGATTGGAGCTTTCGGTACTGACATACGGTTCTACCTCAGGCAAAGAGCAAATCGTGGACTACGGCGCCCATCAGGACAACGATTGCGAGCAGGGAGACTGCAAAAGCGATCGTGCGCCAAGGCTGCATGGCCTTCAGATAGACTATCGAATGTACGATCCTGGCGACTACAAAAATTGCGAAAATGGGAATTGCAATTGCTGCCTTTCCTCCCGTGAAAACAAAGAGCAGGCCCAGCAGCAGAAATGGATAGATCGTGGCCTCGGCATTGCGGTGTGCGCGCAGGAGCCGCGCGACAGTTGGCGGGTCAATTTCTGACACGGGTACACCATAGCGAGCCCCATCCTCCGGATTGATTGCCACGCCACCCTTCGCGCGGATCGCCCCGCTGGAAGCCCAGAGCATCAGAAGATTAAGGCATAGAACGACGCAGGTGATGGCATACGCCACCAGAGCCGCATCTGCCGCTGTCCAGATTGATTGTTGCATCTAATGTTACTCGCCGCTGCTCGGAGCAGTTGACGGAGAGCTGGATGTCCGTTGTGCCATCGCGCCAATATGTGCGGCAAGGTTGTCCAATGTCTTGGCCGTTCCGGTGTCGATGCCCATTTTCAGATATTGCTCCAACCGTTCCGCCGAGCCGCACTCGATCCTCACCGTCAGAAACGTCTTGCCGCCAGTCTCGTCGAGAATGACACGCCCGATCGCCCCCATTGCTTCGAAGACGAGATGACGCGGCGGTGCGATCTCGCGATAGACGCCAGCGAACTGGTTGGCGCCAGGGGGATGCCGGTTGACGAACCTGAAGGCCCCTCCCGGACGCAGGTCGATCTCGCATTGTGCGAGCGGTTCGCCTGATGGATCCCACCAGCATGCCACATGCTCCGGCTGCGTCCATGCCTCGAAGACCTGTTCACAGGGCGCAGCAAGCACGCGCGTCAGAATGATCGTGTGCTTGTCCCGGTCGAGTATCAGGTCGGTGTTCGCGATCCCTGCCAGCATGCTACTTCTCCTTTTTGCCCATTTTTTCGAGGTGGCGATCCAGATTGTCGAGCCTGTCTTCCCATTGGCTGCGAAACGGCTCTACCCAGTCGGCAATATCCTTGAGAGCCGTTGTCACCAGCTTGCGCGGTCGCCGCTGCGCATCACGTCCGCGTTCGATGAAACCCGCATCCTCCAGCACCTTGAGATGCTTGGAGATCGTGGGTTGACTGAGTTCGAATGGTGCCAGCAGTTCCGACACCGTGGCTTCGCCCGTCGCAAGGCGGGCCAGGATCGCGCGTCGCGTGGGATCGGAGAGGGCCGAGAATGCCTTGCTCAGACGGTCGCCGGTGGGTCCATATATTGCCATATGACTATATAGCCATATGGCGATTAACGAGTCAAGACCTTAGATAAGAGGCCGTCGGCTAGGCACGACGATTGCCTCGGGTGGGCGGGCTTCTTTTGCTTACCCTATCCGAGGAGTCCGAAGGGTATGTCTGGGGAAGCCGCTCCAGATTGCCAATCGTTTTCCTGTTGAGCTGCATACCGATTGCCTATTCGGCACCGGGCGGAAATGTTTCAATGGCCAGGACCTCCAAGCCGTCAATTTCTTGCATCACCTTTCCAGCGATGCCTTGCAAGTCGCCGTACATCCCCGCGGTCGACTCGATTACGCCTTGTATTTGAGCCTCCCGCTTGGCCCACAGGCGTGTTGTGGCCTTGCGTTCCTTGGCCAGGTCCTCCTGCATATCAGAGAACTTTTCGACGATGGCCTCGACGCGATGGCGGAACCGCGGACCGGTCAGATAGCCATAGACCTGCTCCATTTTGGTGGCTTGGCCGTCCTGGGCGAGGCGGGAGTTCGCCAGCTCGATGAGTGATTGTCGCAGCATGATTGCGATCGGCATCGCGCATTTGGGATGGGCGACATAGACCCCGTCCAGAAGATCGAAGGTTTCCACACCGGCAGGCAGAGCTTCCGAGATCATAAGCGCAATGTCCGCCTTTGCGGCCCGCTGATCAGCCCTGAGCTTCCCCAACCAACCCTGGCTCCAGTTCTTGGTGCGTTTCGATTCCCACAAAATGGCGCCGCATGGCTGGCCGGCCGGTCCGACGACGCGGTGCAGGACATCTCCGCCGAACTCACCCTTGGCAACCGGTTCAATGACGTCCATCGGGAACCGGCCGGCAATGAGGGCTTCCAGCTGAAGCTCCAGAACTTCACCCTGCAGCTGCTGGGAACCCTGTTCCGCACGGCGCTTCAGCTCCTCAATCTGACGCTGCATGCCTGCGATCTGTTCTTCCTTTTCCGCGACCTTCATTTTGAGCCCGTCTTCCGCTTCCGACCTCGCCTTGACGCGAACGGCGTCCAGCCCCTCCTGGATCTTCCTTTCGATGGTCAGCGCCATCTCCCGGCTTTCGTCGTCAAGCGCACGCTGCTTTTTCAGGAATTCCGCCTGTTGCTGCTGGGCCTCGGTGAGCTTTTCGTCGCGCGCCTTCAACGTCGCCTCCAGCTCGGCAAGCTTCGTATCCTTGTCCTCCAGGTCTACCGAAAGCAGCAATTTTGCCTTGCGGGCTTCCTCGACCGCGATTCCGGCACGCTCAAGCTTAATTTGCCCAGCCACCTGGTTGGCGATGTCCTCTTTGGCGGCGACGATCTCGGCCTGCTGGCGCTTGAGCTCCTCTTCTCTGGCAGCCATCGATGCCTTGCTCTGCGCCAGGCGCATTTCGTATTCTTCACGCGTGGCGGCAATCAAAGGGGCCGCGAGCGACTCATTGAGCTTGATTTCCGTCTTGCAGCTTGGGCAGCTGATTGTCGGTTCATTGAGAATCCTGTCCCCCTGCAGCATGGTATTGATGGGCTGGACGGTCATCTGCGCGCTGCCTCCCTGAGGAATCAGTTAAAGGACACGCCAGACTATATATCTCGCCACGCGTTTTCGGAAAAGAACAAAAAGTGAACCAATTTTCTGCGGCTCCATGAAGTCCATGTGATCGGCGATGTATCTGCGCGTGCTGACTGAGAAGGCGAGGGCCCGGGAGCCACCATGGTCGCCGTATCGAGAAGCAGTCTCATGCAGGCATATTGGATATCGCGTGCGATATTGCAAGAGGACCGAGCTTTTCGTAAATTGCCTGGCTTGGGAATTCCAAATCGCAGTGCTCAAGTATTTGCACGCCACACTACGACCGCGCGGCAACTGAACTTGTCTTGCCGATCATCACGCCGCTCAATGCCCTCGATCTATACAGAAGAGCGGGCATGCCATGGTGGACGAGGCCAAACCTGGGAACGACAGCGCAAGTCACGATTACAGGGCTGACATGTCGGCACGAGATATGGTTGAACGAGCCGTCCTGTCGATCGCCCGTTTGTTGGGTCGACGGGCTGCTCGGGAGCATTTCGAGGAATTGCAGGCGGCCAACGACAACAATGTCCACCTCTTGAGAAAACACCGTCAGAAGGGGAGGGTGGGGCGCGAGGAGAGGGCGTAGGGCGCCCCGCGCTCCGGTGCTGGCCCGTTCGATGCGGGTAAGGACCGGAGGCCCGCCAAGAAATCAGTACGGCTATTTGCGAACGATGCCGCGCAATCGACGCTGCGCCGCCGTCTCTTTGATCACGCCAGCAATTTTGCGGACAAATGCGGGGCTGAACGCGCCGATCGGCGTCGTCGTCACCAGATCATAGGCTTCATCGACCGGCACCCGGTTAAATTCGTCCAGGATCAGCCATGACGGATAGTCGAGGCCGCCGCGGCGGCATTCGATTTCGCTGATGGCGAGATGCGGGCGCGACCGGTGGGGTTTTTGCGAAGTCAGCGGAAAGAGAAACAAGGCTGGGCGTTGCTAGCGTCCGGACAACGATGCAAACCGGCCTCGCCTTGCGTCCGGATTCCTCGCCGGCGTCTGCTTCCCGCGCCCATAGGTAATAATATCGGAGCAGATCGCCAGCTTTAAGCATCGGGCGTGTCGCCGGAAATTATGGCATCCAGTCCTGTCATGAGTTCATTGTGGACTTCATCCGGTGCGTCCTCGATCGTATAGGCGACCGAATGCGGCTGGCCGACGAGCTGGTGGTACTGAGCAGCGGACAGGATGACGAGCTTTTCCTTGCCGCGCTTGGTCAGGGCCACCGGCTCGATCAATGCCGTTTCGAGGATTTCGCCTGACACGCGATTCATGTCGGAGAATGTGAATTGCTTCATCGCCGTACTTCCTTTTAAAGTACCTACAATAGGTAATTCACGTAAGAAAAGCAAGAATGGTGGCGCCCACGCGCCACCTTTCCTATCAGCATCGACCCGCTCGAAAGAGCGGCATTGTCCGTTCATTGCTGAGTGCGGCGCGGTTGGTCTGGAACGTGTGGCCGTCCCAATCCTTCCATGCCTCCCAGCCTGGGGTCGGAGCAAGAACAGTTCCCAGCGACACGAGGTTGAACGGAGCATGAACGTCATGCGGCGTGGCGTAACCGAGCCGGAAGTCTGAGCGACCGGAAGCTTTCACGCATCTGATGTTCTGTATCCCAGGTATAGATGCCGGTCAGATTGATGTGTTCCCAGCTCAGCGGCGAGACGTGCTTGAGCGGATGATCCGGGATCTCGCGGTGCATTTTGCGCAAGTGGGTGACGGCCCGTTCGATATAGACCGTATTCCAATGCACGATCGCGCTAACGATGAGGTTGAGGCCGGAGGCGCGGAGCGCCGCCGTCGCCGCGCCGGTCGCGCCAGCCATCGATCGTATCGGAGCGGCTGACCGCCGTGACGTGCGCTGGAACGATGTAGATGAGCCTAAGGACCGATTAACCATAGACAGAACTTCTGCTATTGCCGAACAAGCGGATATTCCTCCGGAAGCTCATCATCCATGGCTAAGGCAGCCGGGGCTATAATACCTGCAGCGCATGGCCGAATCTGCTCGCGTTCGCACTATTTCACGGCTTTCACTTCCACGCGCCGGTTGAGAGCGCGCCCCGAATCCGTGGCATTGTCAGCGATCGGCTCCATTAGCCCGCGGCCGTCACCACTATAAACGAGGTTGACAAAACAGATGGCTACACCGGGCTCAACGAGGCTATGTTGGGTCCCGCGGGCATGGTGGCTGATCAGGTACGCCATAGCTGCGAGTAAATGCGGCACCGCGGGCTCGGCCCGACCGGTGCAGGCCGATATTCCCAAAAACCTGCGTATGAAGTTACTCGGTCTTTCCACTTCCGCGCTGCTAAGCACGATGAATTCCGCGGCCGCCCTGTCGTACTGCGCGCCAGATGACGAACCTTGTCGGCAATCTACCGATTTTCCGATTCTTATTCTATTCGGAGTTCTGGTTGTGATGGCGATGGTCTCCAAAGTCATCACATATTTCCGGCAGAAACAGGGGCGAAAATAACGGAGTGGGCGGCTGCGCATAACGGGCGGCGCGCTATAAACTTGGAGTCAATGTTTAATCACTGGGCTGCCTATGCAGCGTTTGAGGGCAACTGTGAAGCGGCTTTTTATCGCGGTTCTGGTCGCATCTGTGGTTCTTAGTTCTCAGGCTAGGTCCGCAGTCGATCCAATGATCAAGGCCGAACAGAGCGCGCTAATCAGATGTAATTTGGGGTGGGCCGCAAAACTAGCGGTCCAGCCTGGCGCCCCGAGTACCTTAGCAAGAAAAGCGCAGCAATTGTGCGCGGGAGAAGACGCAACGTACGACCGCGTGGTGCGATTGTCCCTTCGTTACAAGGTGATCGCCGACAGATACATGCGCAAAATACATGCCTCTCAATTGAGGTCTAATGCAGCGATGATTGTTAAAGTCCGCGCTCTGATGAAAAAGAGAAGGCCATAACTCCCCTCGGCTGCTATGCGCAGATCGGCTTGCGGATGATAGTCTCAGTGATCGCTGCGGCCTTACTCAATGCTCTCTGAAGTCCTGCAGCGAAGCGTGACGTAGATCCTCTTCGCCGCGCATATGCTTCACGCGGCCGATTAGCCCCAGCTTGACGGGTCGTGACCTAGGAGAATCCGCTGACTAATTTCTTTGTCCAGCTTGCAATTGCGAGCCCGCAAGCGACGCCGACACAATCGGCAAACCAGTCGAACATATCCATGTCGCGGCCTATCATTTGCATGCCCTGGAGGATCTCGATCGCGGCGCCGGTAAGAGCAAGAAAAATGGTCAGTCTTGCCCTGTGCTCTGGCCAACCGAGACTGCCGATAGCCGTCAACACGACGAAAGCTGCGGCGTGATTGAGCTTGTCATCATGAGAGGTGAAGCCGAAGCCAAAATTCTGCAAAAGCCACTCCGGTGAGAGTGCGAGCACGAGGACACCGGCCAGTGTGACCAGAAAAGCAGTCCTTGCTGCGATGGGAAAAGATCTTGCACGCAAAAAAATGGGGTCACTCCTTTTCCGACGTTACAGGCCGGTACTTCGAACATAGCCGTCCGCACGTAGCGGCACATCGGAACAGAGTCCACTGCCGCGGGAGGGCTAGGCAAAAGCCATTAGCTGGCCTTCCGCGTTCAATGCGGCAGGATCAGGGCGGGCGCCAACTACCCGAGAGCTGAGCCGGTCTTGCTCCAGCATTTTCGGCACGCGCCGTCTGCACCATTTGCGAAGTTCGTCGCGGGAGCCCGAGAGCTGCTCTCGTTGGCGACCGGGTGGGCATCATCGGCGGAATGAACTCGGGACGGCCGGCGCCGGTACTACAATTTTACGCACCCAGTCAATACTAGGCACAAAGCTTATATTAGCCAGAGCGAACGGAGCGTGATTCTGGAAGGGCCGCGATGCTGCGGACCGCGTCCTTCATCTACGACCGCACAAGATTGTCAACAATCTGTAAAAGTTTTGTTGACAGATAATAGATTTGAGCCCTCACTCACAAAACTCCGCGTATCGGTCGAGTTCTGTCGCAACAATGCGCGGCCTCCAAAGGGGAAAGAACAATGATCAATAGACGTTCAATAATCACATTCGCCGCGCTCGGCACCGTCTCTGCGCTGGCAATCATGGCCGGCGGCACAATCACGGTGCACGCCGCCAACAAGGAACTCAAGATCGGCTTTGTCGGCGTGACGAGTGGCGCGGCCGCTGCGTGGGGCACATCCAACGTCCGCTCGATGCAGACGCGCGCCGCCTGGATCAACGAAACCGGCGGTGTGAAGATTGGTGACGAGACCTATGACATCAAAATCGTCACCTTCGACGATCAGAAGGACCCCAAGCGGGCGATCGCCGGCATGGAGAAGATGGCCCAGGAGGGCATCCACTATGTCGTCGGTCCGAATGTTGACGATGGCGCGGCGGCGGTGCGTCCCGTGGCAGAATCCAAGGGCATCATCTATTTTCCCTACGCATTCCCGAAGGAACTCTACACCCCACCGGCGTCCAACGCTGTGCTCGGCATGATCGCTAACTACCAGTCAGCTCCGGCGATCTACAAATATCTCATGGAAAACAGGGGCGTGAGAAAAGTTGCCTTTGTCGCCGCCAACGAATCCGATCCGCTGAGCCAGCGGGATGGCGGTGTTGCCGCGGCAAAGGCGCTCGGACTTGAGGTTGTGGCTGCCACGGACGTCTACCAAAACGATACCCGCGATTTCACACCGGTACTGACGCCGATCGTTCTGCAAAAACCGGACCTGCTGGTGCTTTCGGGTGTCGCGCCCGGCAATGCGCCGCTGCTGATCCGCGCCGCGCGCGAGCTCGGCTACGAAGGTCTGATCTCCACCGAAACGGCGCAGGATGCCAAGGTGCTGGAAGAGGGCGCGGGTGAGTTGGCCAACGGCTTCATCTCAGTCGGCGGCGCATCGACGCCCGAAATCGCGTCCGACATGATGAAGGAGTTCGTCGACCGCTATACGAAAATGTTCGGTGAATACAATGACGAATCCAACACCAAGGTCTACGCGCTCGAATACATCATCGAGACGCTGAAGGCGAACCCGGCCGCGATCGACAATGTCGAGGAGTTCAAGAAGACGATCGACACTTTCTCGGCGCCCAATCCCTATCTGAAGGGCGATGCCAAGCTGACCTATGTCGGAATGACGTCGTTTGGCCAGAAGCGCCAGCTTTCGGTCCCGATGGTGGTCACGGAATACCGCGACGGCAAGTTCGAGACGCTCTTCGTCGCTCAAGTCGATTGACGCAACTGCACTGAAGCGGATTGCCGCAGAGGCTCGTGCATTCGTCTTGAGCCTCTGAATGGCCGGGGAACCATCCTGATGGAACAAGTCATCGCCAACGGGCTCTATCTTGGCGCGCAATACGCCTTGATCGCGCTCGGTCTGACCCTGATCTTCGCGCTGATGAACGTGCTTAACTTTGCCCATGGGCAGATGTACGTTCTCGGCGGCTTCATCACCTACACCGTCTATGGCCAGCTCGGCATGCCTTTCGTCGTCGCGCTCGTTGCGTCCGGGATCACGCTGCTGGTTATTGGAGCGCTGGTCGAGAAATTCCTTTTCAGAACGGTGATCAAGCGAAGCGTGCGGGAGGAAAGTACGATGCTTCTCGCGGCGGCGGTCGCATTCTTCCTCGACGCCGTGATCCTCCTCCTGTTCGGTGAAAAGCAGCGCGGCGTGCCGAAGATCGTCAACGGCGTCTTCGTCTCCGACAGCCTCATAATGCCTTACGACCGGCTGCTGGTCGGCGCACTCGCCATACTGTTCATCGCCTCCTTCGTGCTTTTCATGCAGTACAGCAAACCGGGACGCGCCATGCGGGCGCTGGCGCAGGACCGGGTCGCGGCGCAGCTTATGGGCGTCGAGGTCGACCGCTATTCGATGATCGGCTTTGCGCTCGGCGCCATGCTTGCCGGCATAGTCGGCGGGCTGCTGGTCGCCATCACCGGCGTCAATTCGGGCATCGGCGGCCCGATCTCGATCAAGGCGTTCTTGATGGTGATGATCGGCGGGGCCGGCGTGGTCAGCGGAGCGATCGCCGGCGGCTTCATCCTCGGCATGATGGAATCGGTCGGCCTGACGGTGCTACGCCAATATGGCGACGTCACTTATCTCGTCATCTTCGCCGCGCTGATGGTGTTCCTGAGCATCCGCCCGAACGGGCTCATGGGCAAGCCGTGGGGGTGATCGACATGAAGCGTACACGCAACATCCTCGGCGTCGCTCTCTTCCTGCTGGTCGTACTCATCGGCGTGCCCTGGCTGATCGAGGCGACCGGTCGGCTCGACCTCTACTACACGCTGACTTCGGTCGCGCTGCTCAGCATCGCCAGCGCCGGGGTGTGGGTGACTTTCTACATCGGCCGCATCAATATCGGCCAGGGCGCCTTCGCGCTTATGGGCGGCTATGTTTCGGCCATCCTTGTCGTCCAGCATGGTGTGTCGTTCTGGCTGACACTGCCGCTGGCTGGGCTGTTCTGCGCCGCTGCAAGCGTGCTGATCGGGCTGCCCATCCTCAGGCTTCGCGGCGTCTATTTCGCCATGGTCACGCTGGTTTTGACCGAAGTGGCGCGGCTGCTCGCGCTGGCACTGCCGATCACCAACGGAGCCAAAGGCATGGTCAGCATTCCGCTCCCCGGCGGCATCTCGATCTTCGGGCTGAGCATCCTTCCGGATTTCGCGACGCTCGCCAATCCGCGTCCCGCCTTCTATCTTGTCTCGGTTGCGCTGATGGTGCTGTGCTTTGCCGGGCTTTACCGCCTTGTCCATTCGCGCATCGGCAAACTCTGCCAGTCGTTGCAGCAGAACGAGGAACTGGCCTCCTCGATCGGCGTCAACATCGCCTATTTGCGCGTCATCGCCTATGCCATCTCCTCATTCCTCGGCGGTCTCGGCGGTGCGATGTTCGTCGCCATCTCGCAATCGATCTATCCGTCGAGCTTCACCGTCACCGACTCGGTGAACTTCATGCTGAACTGCTTCCTCGGCGGGCTCGGCCACGTCTTCGGGCCGATGATCGGCACCTTCGTGCTCTATTTCGGCTGGGATTTCCTGTTCGAGACCGGCGAGTTCCAGTTGCTGATCTTCTCTTCGGTGCTGATCGCGCTGATGCTGTTCCTTCCCAACGGCCTGCTCAGCCTCAGGCTGTTCGGCAAGAAGCAGGGCTAGGACCATGACTGAGCTTCTCCAGATCAAGGCAGTGACCAAACGCTTCGGCGGGCTGGTCGCGGTCAACAATGTTTCCTTCGCGGTCCGCGAACGCGAGATCCTTTCCGTCATCGGCCCCAACGGCGCCGGCAAGTCCACGCTGTTCAAGCTGATTTCCTCTTTCCTCAATCCGACCTCGGGCGAAGTGCTGTTCCGGGGAGAGCGGATTTCAGGCCTGGCGCCGCATATCGTCGCCCGGAAGGGCGTGGTGCGCACGTTCCAGGAGACGACGATCTTCAAGGGCATGACGGTGCGCGACAATGTCATAATCGCGCATCACCTGCGTTCCAATGCCAGCCTTGCCGGCTTCTATCTCGGCACGAATACCGCACGGCGCGACGAGGATGAATTCGGCCGCTCGGCCGACGAGATCATCGACTTCCTGGGTCTCGGCGCGCAACGGCATGAGATCGCCAGCACGCTGCCGCACGGCCATCTGCGCGCGCTCGGGATTGCCATCGGGCTCGCCACGAACCCGACCGTGCTTCTGCTCGACGAGCCCTTCGCCGGCATGAACCATGACGAAACCGTGCGCGCGGTGGAGATGGTGCGCGGCGTGCGAAAGCGCGGCGTGACGGTCCTGCTGGTCGAGCACGATATGCCCGCCGTCATGAACATTTCCGACCGCATCGTCGTCCTGAACTTCGGTGTGAAAATCGCCGAGGGAACGCCGAAGGAAATCCAGGAGAACGAAAAGGTCATCGAGGCCTATCTCGGCGCCGAAGATGAGACGATCGGATTTTAGCCATGAGCGAACTGCTGAAAGTCTCGGACGTCGAACTCTACTACGACCATGTCTATGCACTGAAGGGTGTGTCGCTGAGCGTCAACGAGGGCGAGACGGTAGCGCTGATCGGCGCGAACGGCGCGGGCAAATCTTCGATCCTGCGCGCCATCACCGGCCTGAAGAAGGTCCGCAGCGGCGAGATTCATTTCCAGGGCCACCGCATCGACGGAACGCGCCCGGACGAGCTGGTCAGGATGGGCATCGCCATGGTACCTGAGGGTCGGCGCGTCTTTTCCTACATGACGGTGCGCGACAATCTGATGATGGGCGCCTTCACCCGAACCGACAAGGCCGAAATCGCAAGGACGCTGGACATGGTGCTCGGGCGCTTCCCGCGCCTGAAGGAACGCTATTCCCAGACGGCGGGTACGATGAGCGGCGGCGAACAGCAGATGCTGGTGATCGGGCGGGCGCTGATGGCCAAACCGAAGCTTCTGCTGCTCGATGAACCCTCGCTCGGCGTCGCGCCGAAGCTCGTTCAGGACATCGCCCGCTCGATCGTCGCGATCAACCGCGACGAAAAGGTCAGCGTTCTGCTGGTCGAGCAGAATTCGCGCATGGCGCTGCGCATCTCGCAGCGTGCCTACGCACTGACGACCGGAAAGATCGCGCTGGCCGGACATTCGGCTGAGCTGCTTGGCGACGACCGGGTCAAGAAACTCTATCTCGGCGGCGAAATATGAAAGCGCAAATGGACGTACTCGTCGTCAATCCCAACACCACCGCGTCCATGACCGAAAAGATCGGCGAGGCGGCGCGCCGCGCGGCTTCGGCCGGCACCAGGATCATCGCCGTCAATCCGAAGGACGGGCCGCCGAGCGTCGAAGGCTATTTCGACGAGGTCTTCGCCATCCCGGGAATGATCGGCGAGATCCAAAAACATCCGGCGGCGAGCGCCTGCGTCATCGCCTGCTTCGACGACACCGGCCTCGACGCAGTACGCTGCGTCGGCGAGATGCCGGTGGTCGGTATCGGCGAAGCGGCGTTTCACATGGCGAGCCTGATTGCCGGCAAGTTCAGCGTGGTGACGACGCTGTCGCGTTCGGTGCCGGCGATCGAGCACAATCTGGTGCGCTACGGCCTCGCCAGCCGCTGCGCCAGGGTGCGGGCCAGCGACGTTCCCGTTCTGGAGCTCGAAGTGCCCGGCTCCAACGCCCGCCAACGAATTTCGGAGGAGATCGAGCGCGCCATCCGCGACGACCGGGCCGAAGCGATTGTGCTGGGATGCGCCGGCATGGCCGACCTCGCCGCCGCGCTCAGCCGCGAACATAGGCTTCCCGTGCTCGACGGCGTC
The DNA here is from genome assembly GCF_040318315.1 of Mesorhizobium sp. M1227. Classification (NCBI taxonomy): domain Bacteria; kingdom Pseudomonadati; phylum Pseudomonadota; class Alphaproteobacteria; order Hyphomicrobiales; family Phyllobacteriaceae; genus Mesorhizobium; species Mesorhizobium sp. M1227. The sequence goes on along the minus strand of NZ_JAMYLZ010000015.1, from coordinate 92,571 downwards.
GCCTGCGCAGTAAAACTCTGTGAGAGCCTCGTCGGCCTTGGCCTGTCGACCTCAAAGCGCGGCGGCTACCAGGTTCCACTCGAAAAATCCTTCGCCGGAATCTTTGCGTCCTTTTCGCCCTCCGGCCGTGTATCCTGATGCGTGCAAAATTGTTGACATTCCCACACAGGATGTTCGATGTCCGGCCGGAAACGCGGTGTTCGCGCCGCTAAGCGATCCGGCCGCCGGGACAATGAGACGATGGACCTGCTTGGGCCAAAGCCACGGGATGGCGACAAGCCGACGATGCGCTGGTTTCCGGTCTATGCCGGCCTGCGCGACGCCATCGTCAGCCACCGCCTCGCACCGGGCACAAAACTACCCGAGGACGAACTCGCCTCGATCTATTCGGTGAGCCGCGCGGTGATACGCGCGGCGCTGCAGGCGCTGTCGCATGACCGCTTGGCTCGGCTCGAGCCGAACCGCGGCGCGTTCGTCGCCCAGCCGACCAAGCAGGAAGCGCGCGAGGTGTTCGAAGCGCGGGCGCTGATCGAGCCCAAGGTCGCCGCGCTTGCCGCCGAAGTGGCAAAGCCGGCCGAGATCGCGCAACTGCGGCTTCATCTCGAAAAAGAGCACGAGGCCCTGCATGCCGGCCGCGACAGCGACGCCATCATGCTGTCGGCAAAATTCCATGTCGGCATCGCCCAAATCGCCGGCCATTCTATCCTGACCGGTTTCGTCAAAGACCTGCTGTCGCGGTCGTCGCTGATCATCGCGCTCTACTGGCGCCGCCGCGACACCACCTGCGAAAGCCACGCCCATCACGCCCTCGTCGATGCCATCGAAAAGCACGACGCACAAAACGCGTCCGACCTGATGCAAAGCCACCTCGTCGAACTTCTGTCGGGCCTTGATCTGTCGCTTGGCGAGAAGAAGCCCGAGAGCCTGTCGGACATCTTGCGCTGATCTGCGCTGTCAAACTCTTCGCCAAGCTTCGCATTGCACATGTCGTCGCGATGCTGGACGAATATCGGATCACCCGCAACCGACACCGGCCAACGAAGCTCGCGCGTAAGTGGCTCTCAAAGCTGGTAAAGCCGAAATGCCATACTGGATCGCCCCCGATCGGGCGCTCACGGCGACGCCAGGATGCACGTCAACCCGCAATTCTGACCTGGCGCCTACCTCTGAAACGTCCCAATGCGACGTTTCTACTTGCCAGTAACGCGACGTTCGAACTTGGTTGCAACATGATCCCAGGTTGATTGGCGATCCTGCCCCCCGTCCCACCCGGTTCCGAAACGGCACCATGCGCCATCTCGGGACGTTCGCCAATGCGGCGGGGAACTTCGCGATCCGACCCTTCTCGGACGTTCCCTGAATGCAAGATCACGGGCAGGTTCTGACCCTATTCCCGACCTTGACAGCCAAGTGCAATATGCGCCAGTTGCGTCTTCGGTCGTTGCAAGCCTTGACACGATATGGTTCAGCATTGTTGGGCGGCAGCCCGAGGATTCAAACCGATATTCGTCTCGCTGGAATGTCTAACGCGACTCCGTCATGATGTCCCAGCCCTGTCGAGCGACGCTGCCAAAGCCGTTAGCAAGGCATCAACTTCATTGACACCGCCGACGTCTACCACAACGGCAAGTCCGAGGAAGTCGTCGGTCGCGGCATCAAGGCGAGGCGCGATCATTGGGTCGTGGCGACCAAGTTCGTCAACTCGCATGACAAGGGGCCCAATCTCGGCGGCCATTCGCGCAAATGGGTGATCCAGACGGTCGAGAACAGCCTGCGCCGCCTGGGAACAGACTATATCGACCTGTTCTACTTCCACCGCGCCGTCTTCGATGCGCCGCTGGAGGAGCCGGTGCGGGCGATCGCCGACCTGATCCGCCAGGGCAAGCTGCGCTATTTCGGCGTCTCCAACTTTCGTGGCTGGCGCATCGCCGAAGTCGCGCATCTGGCCGATGAACTCGGCATCGACCGGCCGGTGGCCAGCCAGCCGCTATACAACATCGTCAACCGCACCGCCGAGGCCGAACAGCTGCCGGCGGCCGCCTACTACGGTCTTGGCGTCGTCTCCTACAGCCCGCTGGCGCGCGGCGTGCTGACCGGCAAATACGAGCCGAACCAGGCGCCTGCCGCCGACACGCGGGCCGGCCGTGGGGACAAGCGCATCGCCGAGACCGAGTGGCGCCCGGAATCGATCGAGATCGCCAGGCAGATCGCGGCGCACGCAAAGTCACGCGGCGTCTCGGCCGCCGATTTCGCGCTGGCCTGGGTGCTGAACAACCGGTTGATCACGGCGGCGATCGCCGGCCCGCGTACCGAGGAACAGTGGGACAGCTATGCGAAGGCATTGGACTTCAGGCTGAGCGCCGAGGACGAGGCCTTTGTCGACCGCCTCGTCACCGCCGGCCATGCCTCAACGCATGGGTTCAATGATCCGAGCCATCCGGTCGAAGGCCGCGTGCCGCGTTCGGAGCCGGCCGCGCCGATCCCGCTGACACGGCCTCTGCGCGCCGCCTGACGGTCGCCGACGAAATGGCGGGGCCGGCGGCCCCGCCCGCGTTTCCAATTGCTTTGGACAGATGAGAGAGCCCATGAATTTCCACGTCGAACGGTTGCGCCACAACATCGTCGTGCTTTCGGGCAACACCCACAGGCCGTCGAAGTCGCGGACGCTGGCGCATCATCTCGGCGAGGCGCTGCGCGAAAGATTGTCTGTCACAGTAAATTTCCTCGATCTTGTCGATGCCGGCCGTGGTCTGGGTGCTGCGTTTACGCGAAGGGAATTGACGCCGGAGGCGCTGAATGTGGTAAACGCGGTCGAACAGGCCGACGCGCTGATCGTCACGACGCCGGTCTACAACGGCTCCTATGCTGGCCTGTTCAAGCATCTGTTCGACCTCATCGATCCACTGGCGCTCGTCGATCGGCCGGTCCTGATCGGCGCGACGGGTGGTGGCCAGCGCCACGCGCTGGTAGTCGAACATCAGCTTCGCCCGCTGTTTGGCTTTTACTCCGCCCTGACGGTGCCGAGCGCCATCTATGGCAGTGACAGCGACTTTGCCGACGGCAAGCTCGTAGATTCGCTGGTTCTGGCGCGGGCCGGGCAGGCGGTGGACCAGTTCGTTGCCCTGGTTTCGGCACGGCAGCCGAAGCGCCAACAGGTCAGTCTGGCCTCAGCCTAAGGGGCAGCGAGTCGTAGACATCCCTGGTCCTTAGGTTAGCCAGACCATACGAGAGAATGCGAAGGAAATGGGTTGGCGAACCCTCCGCTAACATATTGATTTCCCAACAGGGAACGTTGACCCCGCAGGTCGAAGGGTCGCATTTGTTCGCCATGGCATCGTTCGCGCGTTGGAAGCGATGTTAGCATGCAGGCGAGGCATGATGAAAACGGGGGAGGTCTCATGAGTTTCGATGATATCGATCTCAATTTGCTGAGAGTGTTCGACGTGATGATGCGTGAAAGGAGCGTAACGCGCGCAGCTGCCGAATTGGGAAGAACACAATCAGCTGTAAGTCATTCCCTATCAAAACTTCGGTATTTATTGCAGGACGAATTGTTCACGAGAGATGGAGGCGAGATGCGGCCAACGCCTCGGGCGGTTGAGCTGCTGTCGGATATTTCTGCCGCGCTGGCGATTATCCGCGCATCGATCGACGGGCATCAGATCTTCAATCCAGCAACGACGCGACGCAACTTTCGCGTGGGACTCACTGACTATCACGCCATGATATTCATCCCAGGGCTCATACGGGAATTTTCGAGGCAAGCGCCTGGCGCGACGCTGAACGTCATTCCCGCAAACGGACCCGAAATCGGTTCATCGGTCTATTTGAGACAAGTCGACTGTGCGCTGACGGGAGCGGCAATACGCGACGACCCAAGTCTCTTGAAGGTGGAGCTTGGCCAGGATCAATTGTTTTGCGCGGTGTGGAGTGGAAGCAAGATCGCCAGGAACGCAATGACACTGGAAACATATTTGGCCAGTTCTCACCTGCAGATTTCCGCAGATGGTCTGGCAGAAGGCCTCGCGGATGCCGCCCTCAAGCAGCATGGTCTCCGGCGCAATGTCGTTGCGACCATCTCGAATTATCTGGTGCTGCCCTGGGCGCTTCGCGGCACTGAACTGATTACCCATTGCGGCGATGCCATCCTGCAAATTCTGGACGAGAGGAGTGAGGTGACGTTGGTCCCGCCGCCCCTTGCCATATCGAATGTGAATGCCTGGCTCATTGTTCACCGCCAGATGGCGAATGACCCGGGTACCAAATGGCTCCGGGAAATAATCATGAGCATCTACAACGAGTCGCGGACCGAGAGAGACCAAGGGTCAACCGTCGGAGCACCGGGGTTGGCTGCACCATAGGTCGCGCGCGCCGTCGCTCATTCGATTAGCCCGCCCCAAGCAAACTAGCCCGATCAGCACTCAAGCTCCCTTTCACCCGAGAGCGAGCGCCTCCTCAATTATGAATGACGCTCATTTTCGCAATGAGAACAGTCAATTTGACGAATAGTCATACTTGAGGCCACATTCCCTTCAACAAAAACAGGGGAATACCGAAATGAGATCGACGTTTAAGGGCCTACTTGCCCTCGCTATCGCGTGCACCGCCTCCTCGGCGTGGTCCGCAACCCTCGACAATGTCAAGAAAAATGGCCTGCTGACGTGTGGCACAAATTCGGCCACGGCTGGCTTCAGCCTTCCCGATAATGAAGGCAAATGGACCGGATTTGTGGTCGACTATTGTCGCGCCGTGGCCGCTGCCGTGCTCGGGGATGCGCAAAAGGTTAAGTTCATCCCATTGACGCCAAAAGATCGCTTCACCGCCTTGCAGTCGGGGGAGATCGACATTCTTGCACACAACGCAACATGGACATCGTCGCGCGATACGTCTCTCGGCATACTTTTTGCGGGGACGTACTTCTATGACGGTCAGGGATTTATGGTGCGCAAGGCGGACAACATCACATCAGCCAAGGGGCTCGAGGGCGCATCGATTTGCGTCACCCAAGGCACCACGACCGAGTTGAACCTTGCCGACTATTTTCGCTCGCAGTCGATCAAGTACACCACGGTTGGTTTCGCCGACGAGGAAGCTGTCGTGAAGGCTTACGAGGAGGGGCGTTGCGACGTCCTGTCGGCGGACACCTCTACCTTGAACGCATCGCGGCTTCGCATGGCCAAGCCGGACGACAGCATCGTTCTTCCCGAACTGATCTCCAAGGAGCCGCTTGGCCCGGCAGTGCGGCAGGGAGACGACCAGTGGTTCAATGTGGCGAAGTGGACGCTTTACGTCATGGTGGCCTCCGAAGAATACGGGGTCACCTCCAAAAACGTTGATGCGATGAAGTCGTCGGACAATCCCAGCATCCGCCGTCTGCTTGGCGTGGAAGGCAGCATCGGCAAGGACATCGGGCTCGGCGACGACTGGCCGGTCGAGGTGATCAAACAGGTCGGTAACTACGGCGAAGTGTTTGATCGGAATGTCGGCAAGGACTCCCCACTGAAAATGGAGCGCGGCATGAACGCGCTCTGGAACAAAGGCGGCGTTCAGTACGCTCCGCCGATTCGCTAGGCAAAGCATGGTTGCAAGGCGCTGGCGTGTTACCGCCAGCGCCTTGCACAGATCCCAATAGGAACACGCCATGTCCGATTTGTCGCTTCCAGCGCCCTCGCGCAGGAGCCTATCGCTGCACGATACGAAAGTGCGCGGCGTTTTCTACCAGCTCTTGCTCGCAGGTTGCCTGTTGGCTTTGGCCCTGGGCATCGGCATGCAGACCGCATCGAATATGCGGGTCCGGGGGATTCCGCTCTCATTCGATTTTTGGGGTGAGGCTGCCGGCTTCGACATCAATCAAACCCTGATACCGTACGATGCACTATCCACCTACGGTCAGGCCTTCTGGGTGGGAGTGGTCAACACCCTCTACGTCAGCTTCCTCGCAATCTTGCTGGCCACCTTGCTTGGCTTCGTCATCGGCGTTGCCCGCCTCTCGCCGAACTGGATCGTTTCGAAGGTGGCGACCGCCTATGTCGAGCTTGTGCGCAATGTCCCGTTATTGCTGCAGCTGCTGTTCTGGTACAACGCCGTCCTCAAGCCGTTGCCTTCCCCGAAGGCGTCCATCGCCATCCCCGGCGGCATCTATCTCAACAATCGCGGCCTCATCATTCCGGAGATCCAGTGGCATCCGGGGGCGGGGCTTGTGGGCCTGGCATTGGTAGCGGCCGTTTTCTGCTGCATTGCATTCTGGTTCCGCGCCAAGAGTGTCCAGAAACGAACTGGCAAGCAGCTGCCGGTATTTTTGGTCAGCCTGGCGACCTTGATAGGATTTCCGCTGATCGTGTTCCTGGCGGCTGGCGAGCCGGTCTCGTTTGTCGCGCCGCAGCTGCGGGGTTTCAACTTTCAAGGCGGACATCAACTCTATCCAGAGTTTGCCGCTCTCCTGATCGGTCTGTCGGTCTACACCGGATCCTACATCGCCGAGATCGTCCGGAGTGGAATCCAGGCAGTGCCAAAGGGCCAGAGCGAGGCTGCGTATGCGCTGGGGCTGGCGCCGGGCAAGACGCTTCGCCTTGTCGTTGTTCCGCAGGCGCTGCGTATTATCATCCCGCCTTTGACAAGCCAGTATCTCAATCTAATCAAGAACTCATCGCTTGCGGTGTTCATCGGCTATCCCGACCTCGTTCAGATCTTTGCCGGGACGGTACTCAACCAGACCGGCGCCGCCGTCCAGGTCATGGCGATCACCTTGTCCGTCTATCTCGTTATCTCCCTTGCCACGTCGTTGGCCATGAACGCGTGTAACCGACATTTTGCGATCGTCGAGAGGTGACGCATGAGCGATCAGTCCATGCATTCGCCAGTTGTCAGCAGCGCGCTCATACCAGCGATGGCGCCCCCCGCTGACGTTTGGCCGGGTCCAGTGACCTGGATGAAAAAAAATCTGTTTTCGACGCCGTCTTCAGGCGCGCTGACAATATGCTTTCTCCTCTTCGCCGTGTGGCTGCTGCGTCACTTTCTGAGCTTTGCGATCTTCGACGCGGTCTGGAGCGGCGGTCGCGAGGCTTGCCGCACGAACAGCCAAGGAGCTTGCTGGCCTTTCATTGCCGAGAAGTTCGATTACCTGCGATACGGCGCGTACCCGGCTTCCGAGCGGTGGCGCGTTGATCTCGCACAGGCTATCGGCGCCATCCTCATCGTTTGGCTCCTGTGGACGAAGGCTCCGCGGCGCAAAGTGGCGGCGTTGCTATTCTTCCTTGTCTACCCCGTTGCCGCGTTCGTTCTCGTGCGCGGGGTCGCCTGGCTCCATTTGTCTGTCATCGATACGACGCTCTGGGGCGGTCTCCTGATCACGTTGCTGATGTCGATTGTGGGCATCGTCGTCTCGCTTCCGATCGGGGTTATCCTGGCGCTTGGACGCAGGTCCGAACTCCCTTTCGTCAAGGCGGTTTGCGTCACATTCATCGAAGTCGTCCGGGGGGTGCCGTTTATCACGGTATTGTTCATGGCGAACTTCATGATGCCGCTCTTCGTCCCGGACTATCTGACGCCTGATCGTCTCCTGCGCCCGCTCATGGCGATAGCGCTGTTCTCGTCCGCCTATATGGCCGAAGTTGTGAGGGCCGGCCTTCAGGCGATCCCGAAGGGCCAATACGAGGCGGCGAAGGCGCTTGGGATCAGCTACTTCGACATAATGCGCCTGATCGTCCTCCCCCAGGCGTTGACGATCGTCATACCGAGCATCGTCTCCACCTTCATCGGTCTGTTCAAAGACACGACTCTGGTCGCCATCGTCGGCATCGCGGATTTCCTGAAAGCCATCGAAACGGCGCGCGTCGATCCGAACTGGGCAGGCCCGACGATCTCATCAACCGGCTACCTCTTTGCGGGACTGGTCTACTGGGGCTTTTGCTTCGGCATGTCCCGTTACTCGCAATCGATGGAGCGCCAATTGGCGCGCGGCCACAAATCTTAGGACGCGACGATGATGCCACAAGCAATGTACGCATCGACGAAGGGACAGCCCTTCAACAAGGCGATGGCCATTGAACTGCGTGACGTCAACAAATGGTTCGCCTCATACCATGCGCTCAGGAACATCAACCTGTCGGTGCCACAGGGGCAGCGCATTGTGATCTGCGGCCCCTCGGGGTCGGGCAAATCGACGATGATCCGGTGCGTCAACCATCTCGAGAAGCATCAGTCGGGCGAGATCATCGTCGACGGCAAAGCGGTAACCGAGGATCTGCGCAAGATCGATGAAGTCCGCAGCAATGTCGGGATGGTTTTCCAGCACTTCAATCTGTTTCCCCACCTCACGGTGCTTGAGAATTGCACGCTTGCGCCTGTTTGGGTGAGGAAGATGCCGCGGACGGCAGCTGAGGAATTGGCGCGCCATTATCTGGAGCGCGTCAGAATTGCGGAAAAGGCGGACAGCTACCCGGGTCAGCTGTCGGGTGGCCAGCAGCAACGTGCTGCAATTGCCCGGGCTCTCTGCATGAACCCGAAGATCATGCTCTTCGACGAGCCAACCTCTGCCCTCGATCCGGAGATGGTCAAGGAGGTGCTCGACACGATGGTGTCGCTCGCCGGTGAAGGTATGACGATGCTGTGCGTGACGCATGAAATGGGCTTCGCGCGGGAGGTGGCTGATCGCGTGGTGTTCATGGACCGCGGGGAGATCGTCGAGATCAACACGCCCCATCAGTTCTTCACCAACTCCCGGTCGGAACGAGCGCGGCAGTTTCTGGCGCAAATCCTCAAATAGGGAAGTCCGCAGACGCAAAGGCCCGTAACCGTGGCAGTAGATTTTCCAGGTGAGTATCAAATGGCTTGTGCAGACACGCCCGCATCGGCGGTTGGGCAACAAAATATTGTGGGAATAGATTTCGACCAAATCCACGACCGCCAGCAATTCGGATCCGTCAAATGGGCCAACCAGTGGGACGAGTTCTCTCCTCAGGTGCAAGGCCAGGACCTGCTCTCCCTATGGACAGCGGATATGGATTTCCGTGCTCCGGAAACCGTCATCGCGCGGCTGCGCGAGGCCGCGGACCATGGCATTTACGGCTACACACGCCGCGATCCGCGCCACTATGAGATCGTGCAATCGTGGTTCACACGCCGGCACAACTGGTCGCCGATGCTGGAGACCCTGCTCCCCGCGCCGGCGATCATGCCGTCGGTCGCTGCGATACTGCGAACCTTCACGAAGCCTGGTGACGGCGTCATCGTTCAGTCACCCGTGTACTCGCCCTATTTCGAAGTGGTTCAGGGAAATGGCCGGATTCTGCTCACGAACCGGCTGAGGCTGCAAAACAACAGGTATGAACTCGATCTGGAAGACTTCGAGAAACTGGCGGCCGGCGGCGCCAAGGTGTTCCTGCTGTGCAATCCTCACAATCCTGCCGGAATGGCCTGGACACTCGAAGAACTGACAGCGCTGAACGACATTTGTGAGCGCCATGGGATTTTGGTCATATCCGACGACATTCACTGCGACATAAGGTTGTCGGACCACCCGCACATCATCTTCTCCTCCATCTCGGACGATGCCGCGGAGAAGTCGTTCATCTGCACCGCTCCGACGAAGACTTTCAACCTCGCCGGGGTGCCTTCGGCAACCATTGCGGTGGCGAGCAAAAAGCGCCGCGAGCAGCTTCTTGCCGCGATGCAGGCCTCATTCATGGTAAATGCAAACTTTTTCGGCCGCCTGGCCCTGGAGGTTGCCTACAGCACCGGCGCGCCCTGGCTCGATCAACTCACACCCTACATCGCCAGCAACATTGATCTGGTTTGTGACTTCGCCGGCGAATACCTTCCAGGCATTACGCCCATGCGGCCCGACGCATCGTTTCTGGTGTGGTTGGACGCGTGCGCGCTCGATCGTAGAGTGGGTGGAATTCAGAAGTTCTTTGTCGATCAGGCCGGCGTCAATCTGTATGACGGCCGCGTCTATGGGCCTGGCGGCGAAGGTTTCATCCGCCTGAATGTCGGCTGCCCGCGTCCCCTGCTGCGCCGAGGGCTGGAGCGGATGTCCAGCGCGCTGGCATCCTTGTGACTGAGCGGAACCAAGCCAGGATGCCCGGAATGCGAATTGCCATCATCAATCCCAACACGACCGCTTCGATGACCAGCGGGATCGTCGCAGCCGCCATGGCGGTGACAGGCCCAGGGACGAGATAGTGGGCGTGCATGCCAACGGCTGGGCCTGAAGCGATCGAAGGGCCATTTGACGGTGCACTCTCCGTAGCGGGCCTGCTCAAGCAGGTGGTCGCGGCGGAAATGGACAATGTCGACGCCCATATCATTGCCTGCTTAGACGATACGGGTGTCGACGCGGCAAGCGCCATCGCTACCAAGCCCGTCATCGGTATAGGCAAGGCTTCGCTTCATCCGTCAGCCTTGTCGCTCACAGCTTCTGTGTCGTGACCACTCTGTCGCGTTCCGCGCGACTGATTGAAGACAACATTCGCCGTTACGGGTTCTCCCGTCGCTTCTGGCGCGTGCTTGCCTCCGACATCCCGGTCCTCGAGTTGGAGAGATCTGAAAGTGGTGCCTCCGAACGAATTTCGGAGCTCATACGCGAAGGTGGAGGCATAGGCTGCTTTGGCGCCGAGCTGGAGGTGGTCTCCGACCGGTCGCCGAACTGATCGCCCGGAATACAGATGATCATGAGCGCCGGCCCAAATGCCGACGCGCAGTATTTGTTCAGCGAGGACATGCTTGGCCACACCGCTGGCCACAGGCCGCGCCACGCCAAGACCTACCGCAACTTCGCCGCCGAATATGAGCGGCTGCAAGGCGAGCGTATTGCCGCCTATCGCGAGCTCGTATCCGACGTGCAGGCGGGCGCTTACCCGAGCCGCAGCACGTGGTCCCGATCACAGATGAAGAGTTCTCGACCTTCAGCACCTCTCTCGAACTATAAAGCCAAGATACACAACAGGCTGCGAGATTCCCTTGCGGTACGCTGACCGAACGAACCTAATCTGTTTGGTCAGTTCACGACCTCGGTTCTCGCAGGTGGAGGTCAGCTATCTCCGCTCCGGACACAAGAGCTGACAGGCTGCCTTCGGCCCCAAATAGCCAATACAGAACTGCAGGGCGAGCGATCAGCGCTTGTCCGCCGGCTGGCTGCTCGTCGTCGAAGGGATGCGGGCGATGACCTTGATCTCGAAATCGAAGTCCGCAAGCCAATTGACGCCCACTGCGGTCCAGTTCGGGTAGGGAGGTGCACCGATTTCTTCCGCTCGGACGGCCAGAACTGTCTCGATCTGTTCGTCCGGGTTGGTGTGGAACGTTGTGACGTCGACGACGTCGTCGAAGCTGCACCCGGCGGCCGCCAAGACCGCGCGCAGATTGGCGAAGGCCCGTCGAACCTGATCCTCGAATACGGGCTCGGGCGAGCCGTCCTCACGGCTCCCGACCTGACCCGACACGAAGAGAAGATCGCCGGACCGAATGGCTGCGGAATAGCGGTGGATATCGTATAACGCGTGCCGGTTGGCCGGGTAGACGGCGTCACGTGTAGGCATCTCAAGTTCCTTTCTGTCTTGATAAGAGGTGGGCACGAGCAGCGGGCCGGAGCCGGGGGTCACAGCCGCGCCAACTCCTCGTCTGTGAAATCCGCCGCAACCGCGATGTCATTCTGCCGGTCGAGCTCCTCGATGCGTCCGCCGAGTGCCTTGCGGATGCCGGCATAGGCCTCGGCACCGAGCACCAGCCGTTTCGGGAGCGGAGCATCCTGATCGGCAAGCCTGATCATTGCGTCCGTCATGCGGTCGGGGTCGCCCTTGATTACCCAAGACCCATGGAGCGCCTCGCGGACCTGATCGGCGGGGGTTCCCTCATAGGCCGCAAGCGGCTTGGTCCGCGCGAGATTGCCGCCGAACCCGGTCCGCGCCGGCCCGGGTTCCACAAGGCTGAATTCGATGCCGAAGGGAGCAGCCTCCTGCGCCACGGATTCGACGAACCCCTCGATACCCCACTTGGTCGCGTGATAGAGGCTGAAAGCCGGATAGGCGATCTGGCCTCCCTCGCTCGATACCTGTAGAATCCGACCACCACCCTGGCTGCGCAGATGCGGCAACGCCGCCTGGATGAGCGTGATCGAGCCGATGAGATTGGTGTCGATGATGTCCGAACCTGCACATCGCCAGCCTCTTCAGCCGCGCCGAGCAGGCCATAGCCAGCATTGCTGACGACGATGTCGATCCGAGCGGATGCCGCGAAGGCCCGGTCGACCGCGGCGCGGACCGAGCTCTGGTCCTTGAGGTCCATTGCGACGATGCGGAGCCGTTCGGGGTAACTTGCACGCAGGTCGGGAAGTGCGTCCTCGCTGCGACTGGCACCGACGACGCGGTCTCCCCTGATCAGGGTCTTCTCCGCCAGCAGCCGGCCTAGACCAGAAGACACACCCGTTATGAGCCAGGCCTTTTCCATTTCTCATTTCTCCAATTGATCCAGGCAGGAGATAGGGCAATCGCATTGCGCGCATTAGCCGTTGAAATCGGCACGGGACAATGCAAAATCCCCATCAATGCCCCGCCCGTCGCTCAACGATCTCACCGCCTTCGTCGCCGTTGCCACATACCGTAGCTTCCGCCGCGCAGCGGACGAGATCGGCACGGCACCTTCCACATTGAGCCATGCGATGCGTGCGCTCGAGGAACGCATGGGCGTGCGACTTCTGAACCGCACCACACGCAGCGTCTCGCCGACAGAAGCCGGGTTCCGGTTGCTCGACCGTCTTCAGCCGGCGCTCGCCTCGCTGGACGAGGCGCTCGACAGCGTCGCGGGGTTCCGGGGCAATGTCGCAGGAACGGTCCGCATCAACGCACCGCGATTGGTGGCCGGGCTTCTCGTTCGCGCGGTTCTTCCGCAGATGGCGGAGCGCCATCCGGACGTGACCGTGGACATCGTCGTCGAGGGACGGCTCATCGATATCGTGTCCAGCGGGTTCGATGCCGGCGCGCGCCTCATCACATCAATTCCCAAAGACATGATCGCCGTGCCGTTTGCACGCGCGTTGACGTTCATCTGTATCGGGTCACCCGCCTATCTCGATCGCTTCGGGGAGCCGGGAACGCCCGAGGAATTGCAACGCCACCATTGCATCGGCCACCGTATGCCCAGCGGCAAGCTCTATCGATGGGAGTTCGAACGCGCAGGCCAGGAACTGGTGATCGGGGCAAACGGCCCCATCGTCCTTGATGACGAGGAACTGATGGTCGAAGCCGCAATAGAGGGTCTGGGCATCGCCTATGTGGCGGATTGGGCCGCCGAAGCCGCGTTGTCCGATGGCCGGCTACGCAAGGTCCTGACCGCGTGGACGCCAGCACCGGAAGAAGTTGCGGTCTACTACCCCGGACATCGAGCCGTGCCGCCCGCCCTGCGGGCTTTTCTCGATGTTGTAAAGGACCTGCGGAAGAAAGAACCCTAACCAGATCAACGAAGCCGACGCCCTCGCGCGGAATAGCCGCAGCGGGGCGAAGCGAACAGCTGAAGATCGCGGTCCTGCTCTGACCCAGCTCGCGTCGCATGAGTTCGAGCAACTATTCGAGCGAGAGCTTCTCGCGGGGGCGCAAATTCCTCGATCGGGGCTAGTTTCCCGAGATGAGGCAGGTCACCGTTAAACGCAGGGTCCAATCACTACCTTCCCGTGACCTTCCGAACGTCTGCAAACGAGCAGGGCCGCGCCGCTTTTCTGGGAGCTGTGAAAACGGCCTGGGGCGGGTACCAAGCGTGCGATTCACTAGTTGCAGCTAACGTGGTGGAGGCATTCGCGGCCAGTTGTACTGATGAACTGATGGCTCTCAGAACGCGGTCATCTGCTTAGCTCCGTTCAGCGCACCAGCGCGTCCCGATGACAGCCAGACGGATGCCGGCAGTGCCGCCCACGCTATCCCTTGACCGCCGGGCCGACGATCGAATCCACAAAGAAGCGCTGCAGGAAGACGAAGAGCACCAGTGGCGGGAGCACGGCAAGCGTCGCGCCAGCCATCACCAGTCCCGTGTTGAGAGCGCCTCTGTTGTAGCTGAGCAGGCGACTAAGGCTGATGACGATCGGATATTCGTGTGCATTGCCCTGTAGAACGGTCAGCGGCCAGAGATAGCTATTCCAGTGATAGACGAAGGCAAACAGCGCCAGTGCCGCGATTGCCGGCGCCACGCTCGGCGCGACGATCTTGAACAGGATCAGGAGTTCCGACGCCCCATCCATCCGCGCTGCGTCGATCAGATCGTCGGGCACGCCGGCTATAAACTGGCGCATCAGGAAAATGCCAAACGCATTGGCGAGATTGGGCACGATAATACCGGCAAGGCTGGCGTTCAGGCCGATTGATCCGACGAGACGGTAAAGCGGGATCAGCGTGACGATCGGCGGCAGGAACATGGTGGCGATCAGCACCGAAAACAGCAGTGAGCGGCCGGGAAAGTGATGCTTGGCGAAGGCGTAACCAGCCATCATGCTGGTGACCAGAATGCCGGCGGTGGTGATCGTGGCGATCACGAGCGAATTCCACATCGAGCGACCGACATTGATGACGCCGGACACTTTCTCGTACGCTTCGAGGGTCGGCGTGCGCGGTATCCACACCGGCGGCACCTGCATGGTTTCGGCCGGCGTTTTCAGGCTGGAGAGCACCATCCACAACAGCGGGAAGGCGGAGGCCACGGCAACCAGCAGCATCAGCGTGGCGAGCAGTGCTCTGCGGCCCGCCAGGCGTTTGCGCGCCAACCGGCTCGATGCTGAGCGGCCCGGCGCGCTCATTCGTCATCCTTCCGGTTGGCGAATGCAAACAGCGCACACACAATGACGATCAGCGACAGCATCAGCATCACTGCCATGGCCGAGCCCAGCCCGCCTTGTGCCCGCTCGATGCCGACTCGGCGGATATGGTAGGTCAGCACGTTGGTCGAGCCGACCGGCCCGCCTTGGGTGATCAGCGCCACCGGCTCGAACACTTGCACGGCGTTGATGATGGCAATGACGGCGCTGAACAAGAGCGTGCGGCTCAATAGCGGCAAGGTGATGAAGCGGAACTGTTCGCGCCGGTTGGCGCCGTCAAGCGTCGCCGCCTCGTAAAGACTGCCTGGGATCTGGGTCAGCCCGGCAACGGCCAGCACCGTAAAATAGCCGATCTGCTGCCAGACATTGAGGACGACGATCGAGATCAACGCCGATCTTGGCGAGGACAACCAGAGTTGCGGGCCGATGCCGGCGAGACCGAGCACCTGGTTGAGCGGCCCCTCGCTCGGCGAATAGAGCTTCGACCAGACCAGCGTCACGGCGATCATCGGCACCATGTAGGTGGAAAACAACACGGTCCGCAGCGCCGTACCGCCTTCGACATCGCGCTGGTGGACCATCAAGCCGAACACTACCGAAAGGGGCAGGATGAGCATCACCGACAATGCCGTGTAGATGGCGGTGTTGAGCAGCGCTCGCTTGAAATCCCGCCCGACCGAGGTCGGCCCGAATATTTCGCGAAAATTGTCGAAGCCGATGAAGCTCGCATTGGAAAAAGGCGTCTGCGTCGACCAGTCCTGGAATGACAGCCAGATGGTGAGCAGCATCGGCAGCAGGATGAAAACGCCAATCAGTGTCACGGCGGGCGCCAGCATGATGCCCACCGAGGCACGATAGCTCTTGATCATCGCTCTGCTTCCAAAGCGTCGGGCTCTCGAAACAGCGCCTTCGCTATTTGGCGGCACGCTCCAGGATCGAGACGGCATCGGCCTGCGCGTTCGCCTGCGCATCCTTGGCCGAGAGCTGCCCATACTGCAACGCCTCGAGCGTCTGCTGCAGCGATTCGCTGAACTCCTGGCCGCCCGGGACGACAGGGAAGGGCTTGGCGTCAGCAAGCACGCTGACATAGCCGGACAGGAACTCGGAACCGAGCTTGTCCTTATGGGCTTCGATGTCGGAGGTCCGCGTCGGCAGGATGCCCATCGACATCAGAATATCCGACATTGCCGATGCGCCGTTCTTGCCGGACTTCGGACTGTTCAGCCATACCAGGAAATCCCATGCCGCTTTTTGCTCGGCCTGACCGGCATTGGCGTTGACGACGGTCATCCATGAATAGGAGATCGAGTGCGGCTTGTCGCCGCTCGGACCGACCGGGATGGGTGCGGTGGCGATATTGGAGAACTTGTCGCCCATGCCGCTCTTCAATGCGCTTTCCCACCAGTTGGCCATGATGATCATGCCGGTCTTGCCGGAGACGAAATTGTCTAGGAAGGGGCCGGTTGTGTTGGCGTCGGCCGTGGCCATCGCCGGATCGCTGGCGCCGGACTTGATCAGGTCCTCGTAAAGCTGGAAAGTCTCACCGGCTTGAGGACTGTCGAGCATCGGTTTGCCGTCCTTGACCAGCTCGCCGCCATTGGAGACCAGCAGCGAGGCGAAGGGATGGACGACGCCCGCCGCCCAGGAATTGATCATGCCGAAGCCTTGCTGGCCGGCATCTTTCCTGGTCAGCTTCTGCGCCGCATCCTTCAATTCGGACCAGGTCTTCGGCGCGGCTGTGATGCCTGCCCGTTTGAACATCTCCTTGTTGTAGTTCAGCGCGTAGACGTCGATCTCGTTTGGAATGCCGTAAAGCGTGGCGCCAACAGAGGCCGCACTGACGACACCGGCCGGCCACGCACTCTTGACCTCGCCGGCAATCGCATCGGGGGCCGGCGCGACCAGCTTGTCTCGCGCCAGCTCGGGCAGCCACAAATCATAGATGCCGCCGATCGTCGGCCCGTCCGAGCTGCCGCCCTGGGAACGCAGCGTCGTCAGGAGATCGCCGAAGGGGACGGCGCGCACGGTGACGGTCACATCGGGATTGCTCTTGGCGTAGTCCTTGGCCGCGGCGTCCAGCAAAGCGACCGTTTCGGGCGACCAGTGGGTCAGATAGGAGATGTTGACCGATTGGGCCCAACCAATGGTGGGCGAGGCCAACAACCCTGCAGCAAGTGCCAGTTTCAAAATCCAAGCCAAAGACATCCGACCCTCCGCATAGCCACACAGCGATGTCCATGACGTTATGACAACCAGAAGCAACGATGCAAGCGCTATCTTCGTGGAGAGCTCCTGCCGGCGTTGCGGCGTTTTCTTACTCCGATTTTGTGAAGGGAGATCACAGATAATAAACAGGAGTTTAAGTGCGATGGCTCGAGCTGTTTCTCACTGCTGGCTATCCCCCAAAACTTCTTGCGATCGAAGTCATGTCGTTATAATGACACTGAGCTGCTTTTCGTTGCCGCGGCGGAGACAGGCAGCCTCTCGGCTGCCGGGCGCCGCTTGCAAAGGATGCCGATGTCGAATGGGAGACGAAGCATGGTTCATCGACACGCTGCGCTCAGCCCGATCGGCTTTGGCGCCGCGTGCACCGGAGTCTGTACCGCACTGCCGACCAGAGCCGACGACGCCGTGGCGTCGTGGACCTGGCGCTCCGAGGACCGGGCGGCAGCCAGTCGGAGTCGCTCTCGATGACACGCGTTCTGGCCATCGATCTTGGCGGCACCAACTTGCGCGCCGCTATCCATACCGGCGATGTTCGCTGGCTGGAGATGCTCAGCCGCGAGCCCGCACCAGCAAGTCTTGATGCCTTCGTCGCCCGCGTCGGTGCGTTGCGCGCCGAGGCCGGTCCGGTCGAGGCACTTGGCTTAGCGGTGCCGGGGCTTGTCGAGGGCTCGGTCTGCCGCTGGATTCCGAACCTGCCCTATCTCGACGGCATCGACATCGCGGCCTTGTTTCCTCGTCTGCGCGTTGCCGTTGGCAATGACGCGCAGGTCGCCATGCTGGCCGAAGCGGTCGAAGGTGCCGCAAAAGACCTGTCCGATGCCATCCTGCTGGCGATCGGCACCGGTATCGGCTCCGCCGTTCTGGCCAATAACCACATCGTCGCCGGCGTACGTGGCGGCGCTTGCTCATTCGGCTGGGCCTGCGCCGACATCGAGGATGAAGGCGACGACCGCAGCGGCTGGCTGGAGCGCTTCGCTTCCGGGCGGGCATTCGACGCCGCGGCGCGCCAGATCGGGCTTGCCAATGGCGGCAGGCTGGTCGAGGCGGCCCGGGGTGGCAAGACGGCCGCCCTTGACGCATTGGAGCTGCCGGCGCGCCGGCTGGGTACTGCCTTGGCGGGTGCGGTCGCGCTGCTTGACACCCAGGCGGTGCTGATTTCCGGCGGGCTTGCCGATGCGCTGGACGTCGTTGGACCGAGGCTGCTTGCGGCATTGCGGCGTCAGCTGCCGCCGCATCTGCGCGATGTCGTGCTGCGGTCCGGCGAATTTGGCTCCCGCGCCGGTCTCGTCGGCGCCTCGCTGGCCGGTCTCGCCGGAGCACAGTGGAGGCAGATAAGATGAGCCAAGTTAGCTTCCAGCTGCCCGACCGCCGAAGGCCCGAGCCGCTCTGGTATCAGGTGGAAGAGGCCATCCGCGCCGTCGTGAAAAGTGGCGAGTGGGCGACCGGCCACCAGATTCCGGCCGAAGACAGACTGTGCGCCCTATTCGGGGTGAGCCGCATCACGCTGCGCCACGCGCTGCGTAATCTTGAGGAGCACGGACTGCTCAGGCGCGAACATGGCCGTGGCACCTTCGTGCGCTCCACCACGCTGGTCGCCGGCACCCGCGAACTCACCAGCTTCACGCAGGAAATGGGCAATATGGGCGTGGTCGCCGGCTCGCGATTGCTCGACTGCAGCCTGACCACCGCCAATGCCGCCGTGGCCGGAGCGCTGGAGATCGAGGAGGGCGATCCGGTGGTGCGCATCCGGCGGCTCAGGCTCGGCAACAACGAACCGATCGGTATTCAGACTGCGCAACTCTCGGCCGCGCGCGTGCCGGGCTTTCTCGATGCCGGCCTGTTGCAGGGCTCGCTCTACGAAGCGTTGGAACGCCATTACGGCATCGTGCCGGTAGCGGCGCGCGAAAACTACCGTGTTGGCGCGGTCGGGACGGCAGATGCCGAGTTGCTCGATCTGCCTGCGGGGAGCCCCGCTTTCGTGGTCGAGCGCATCACCACCGACGAGCGTGGGCCGTTCGAATTCACCGTCTCGGTCATGCGGGGCGACCGCTACGAAATCCGCTCGACGCTGCGTGCCGGTCGCGCCGCGCCAACCGCAAGAAGCTGAGCCATTACCGAAGCCGACACATAACAGGAGTACCGACGTGTCCGATCTCTACATACCTCGCCTTGCCGCCCTCATCGAACAGGCCTCGAAAGCCAATGCCGAAGCCTTTGGCGAAGCGGCCAGCCGCTTTGCCGACACGCTCGAGAGCGGGGGGTTGGTTCATCTTTACGGCTCGGGCCACTCGGTGTTGCCGGTCCAGGAAGTGTTTCCGCGCTACGGCAGCTATGTCGGCTTCAATCCGCTGACCGACCCGCGTGTCATGTGGCATAACGTGCTCGGCGCCGGCGGCGTGCGCGAACTTCTGTGGCTGGAGCGGACCGAGAAATACGCCGAGAAATTCCTCGACCACCAGCCGCTGAACAAAGGCGATTCGATCATCATCTTTGGCCACAGCGGCCGCAATTCGTCCGGCATCGACACCGCGCTCTATGCGAAAAAACGCGGCATCTTCGTCGTTGCGATAACCAGCAAGAACAATCTCGACAAGCCGGCGACGCACTCTTCCGGCAAACGGCTTGCCGATGCCGCCGACCTTGTCATCGACACCTGCTCGCCGATCGAGGATGCCATCGTGCCGGTCGAGGGCTGGAGCCGGCCGGTCTCCGGTTCGTCGACCGTGCTTGCCATGATCCTGGCGCATGAGCTGATCGCCCGCACCGCCGAGGCGCTTTCGAAACGTGGCATCGAACTGCCGGTTTTTGCCTCGCCGACAATTGCCGGCGTCACACTGCACGACACCGACGTCATCTATGGCGTCTATCGCGAGAAAATGCTCGAGGCACAGAAGAAGCACCTGCCGACCTTCCAGGCGACGATGCGCGGTGAATGACAACCGGGGAGGGCACGCAAAACGCTAGGACGTAGACTCATCACCGCGTAGCCCAGATGCGAGTTGAGACGAGTTTCAGGGCAGCAAGGTAGTTTTCTGCCAGCTTGTCATCTCGAGTTGCGATGCGACGGAACTGCTTGGCCTTGTGAAGAAGCGTTCGACGAAGTTGCGGGCCTTGTAGAGGAGGGGGCTGAAGCACATCGGGTCCTTGCGGTGGCCTTGGGCGGCATGTTGGCCATGCCTTTTGCTCGGTGACGGCATTGCGCAAGGTGCTGGCATCATAGCCGTTGTCGGCGAGCAGCATGGCACCCTCGGGCAAATCCTTGATCAAGTCCGCTGCGTAGGCGATGTCACTCATTTGACCTGCCGTGAGCGTCAGCTTGATCGGCCTGCCTTCGGCGTCGACAAGAGCATGGATTTTGGTCGTCAGCCCGCATCGGCAACGACCGAGACAATGATCTCGATTCCGCTTTTTGCCATCGCACCCTGCTGATGGACGCGAACAATGGAGGTGTCGATCATCTGCACCGTTGCATCATGGGCTTTGGTGATGCCATGCATGAGGCGGTCCCACACACCTGCTTTCCGCCATCGAACGAATTGTAGCAGGTGGTGCGTGGGCCGTAGCGCTCGGGCAGATCGCGCCATGGCGCACCCGATCGCAGCACCCAGAAGATGCCGTCTGCCCGCTGTGCCTGGACGGTGATCGTGCCGAAGAAAACCAGTGCTCCAGCGAACGTTCCTCGTAATATTGCGTTTAACCATGAAAGACGACGATTGGCCCAAAGCATGCAAAAGGGCCCATCGGCTCTCGCGCCGCGATGCAAGGCCAGGAAAGCCCTACGCGAGATCAGTTTGTGAAAAGTCATTGCCCTTGTAAAGCAGGGCGAGCCGGTGAGCCTTCGCGCAAGCGTAGGCAAAACAATTGCCGAAATTGAGATCGGCTTTGTGCCCGACTGCTTTGCCGTATTTCATGCTGGCTTCGATCGCCCGGTCGCCGATATCGCCGGATATCATGATTTCCTTGCCGGCGATCTCGATCAAAAAGACGTCGACGGTATCACGGGCTTGCGCCAGCATGTCGGCCGTGGGCTTGGCGTTCTTTTTGATGGCTTCGGCCGACGCTCGCGCGAGACCCTGGACTGCCTCGAACCGCACGAGCGGGGAGATATACAGCGGCTTGGTCGCGGCCGCGAGCCGCTTTTCCAGTTCTTCCGCGCCAGGTTCCTCGTTCAGGATGGCAACGATCACCGAGGCATCGACGAACATCAGTCGTCGCTCCACATTTGGTCGGTGAATTTCTTCATATCGAAATCAGGGTTGGCCGGCCCGATCCGCCGCGCCATTTCCTTGACTTTGGCAAGTCTCTCGCGCAGCGGGACGCTGCCGCGGTTGCGCTCGATCTCGTGGCGCAAGGCGGTTCTGACGGCCTCGGTCTTGCTGCGCGCGTTGGTAATGTGCTGCAGCTCGACGGCCATGGCGTCGACGTCGGGATCGCGAATGAAGAGCGGCATTTTGTATATCCTCATGAGTGATATATGTATATCATAGCGGAGATATACTCGCCAGCGAATTCGCGAGCGGCCTTTTGATAAGGAGGAGAGGGAGGAATGAGCTCGCGAAATTCCGTCGGGAGGTTCGGTTCTGGTGCTCAGTCCTTGGAATTGCTCGGCGTCTGAAACACGTCGCTCCGGCCATGTCACTGTCAATGCCCACATGCCCAAGGCGTATCGACGCTACGTGCGCCGACGCATGCGCATCCCAACATCCGCGGCGACCGATTGATGTCGATAGACCGCCCACGCGCCCGATGAGGCCAGCGCCAGCTGCATCGATTGCGTCAGGTTCATAGGGCCGTAATCCCGGCCCAAGTGAACTCTCTCGTTAGGGCAGCTCGGGGAGTGCTACGGCTGGATGCTCTTGGAAACATCTCGAGCGCATGATCCGGCGGCGAGGATAAACAATCTGAACCACGCGCTGCCTCCACATG
This sequence comes from Mesorhizobium sp. M1227, assembly GCF_040318315.1. Taxonomy (NCBI): domain Bacteria; kingdom Pseudomonadati; phylum Pseudomonadota; class Alphaproteobacteria; order Hyphomicrobiales; family Phyllobacteriaceae; genus Mesorhizobium; species Mesorhizobium sp. M1227. The sequence continues at coordinate 70,628 of NZ_JAMYLZ010000015.1, read as the reverse complement.
ATGGCGCGGCGAACTCAACGAAGCCGTGCTGCCATTCGTGGTGAACTGGATAACACGGCCTATCTTCTCGCTCGAAAATTCGGCGGCCTCGACAATCATTGCCGGAGTTACCTCGACGGATCCCTTCGCCGTCTATACGCGTCTCATCGGCTCTCGCGCTGATCCGGATTGACAGCCACCCGCAATTAAAGGGCCGTTTGATGACACCTTGGCCTCCCCAGCAGTATTAGTTCACAAAGCAGGTCGGCACCCCTGCGATCCGCTGGATCCGGTCAGCGTGTGCTTCGGGTTCGGGGTGCAAGATCAGGCGGTGCCATTTGCACGGATGGCGGCGAACCAACCACCACGGCAGGGGCGCCAGATTGCCCACCACGTTGGCTCTCTTCTTCGCGGCTCATACTTTGGTGAGCAGCTTGCATCTCCGGAACGGTGAAAACCGGCACCTCGCCCTTGAAACCCTGGAGGTCAAAGGCGCCCGCCTGGACGACTGGCATCGATGCTCCTGCCGCAAAGCCGGGACCAAGCACCAGCGGGATGCCCAGCTTCTTGGTCGTCGACTCGAGCCGTGCCGTGCGGTTCACCGGAGAGCCGATCGCGGTGTAATCGAAACGCCGTTCGGAGCCGAAATTGCCTACCGAGCAAATGCCCGTCTCGATGGCGACGCCGATTGCAATGGAGGGGTGGCCGTCCGCGCTGAAGGCGGCGTCTTCACGCTTCACCCGTTCGATCAGGGCAAGGCCCGCGTCGAGCGCGCGCTCGCGATGGTCCGGCTGATCAAGCGGCGCGTTCCAGAAAGCGAGCACCGCATCGCCCATGAACTTGTCGATGGTGCCGTCGCGCTTGAGGATCTCATCGGTCGCAATGCCAAGGAAGTGGTTGACCACCTTTGCGATTTCCTGGGTATCGAGTTGTTCGCTCATCGTCGTGAAGCCGCGTATGTCGCTGAGCAGGATCGTGATCTCGCGCTTCTCGCCGGACAGGATCGCTTCGGTGTCTGAGCTTGCGAGGCGCTGCACCACGGAAGGCGACAGATACTGGGAGAACTGCCGTGCCAGGGTGGACCGGCGCTGCTCGCTGCGCCTGTAGAGAACATAGCCTTCGAAGCCGGCTACCAGGATCGTGGCAAGCGCCGGCTGCAGCGGGTCATAGAGTGCACCCTGCAGGCTGTATTCGAAAGCGCCGAACACGAACGGCGTGACAGCAAGCAGCACGAGAGCCAGGGCACCAAGCACGACACGCCCGGCGAGCACTCCGGAAAGTCCGATAAAAATGACGGCACTGAGGACAAACCAGAGCCGCTCCACCGTGCGCGCATGCGGCGGCTCTGTTAGGTACTGCCCGGCAAGCAGCTGGGCGATTGCATCGGCGTGGATGTCCGCGCCTGGTCGCGCTGGACGTGTCGGGGTGGGCAGGTACTGCGTCAGTCCCACGGCCGACAGATCGACAATGGCGATGGCGTCCCGCAGCCGCGGATCACTGCCGCCCGAAAGGATAGTGCTGGCAGATATACGCGGCGTATCGGTGGCGGTTTCCCAGAGGCGGATGCTCCCCTCCGGCTCGAGCGGCACGATGGCGCCGGCCATCCTGAGTGCGTCGAACCCGGCGGCCTTCATCCGGGCTATGTAGCCGTCCTGCCCGGCGTAAAGGCGCAGAAGCTCGAGCGCGAAGGACGGCCACAGCTGCACGCCTTGAGCGGTATTGCGAAGCCACAGCAGCGGCACATGGCGCAGTACGCCGTCGGGATCGGGCAAGGTGCGAATTACGCCGAGGCCCGCGGCGGCGTTCGAGAATTCGCCAAGCGAGCCGGTCAGGCCGGCGAAGCCGGGAAGTGTGTCGGGTACCTGTCCGACGATCGACCAGCCGGCTTTGGGCCCTGCTTCTGAAACCGTCGCCTCGTTGCCCAGGCTGACAGCAAGCGCCGTTCGATTTTTGGCCAGTGCCGCTGCCAGGCGCTTGTCTCCGGCGATGCCCTCAGGCGAGGTGTCGGCCTCGGGCAGCACCAGCGCAAGCCCGATGACCGCGGCGCCGGATTTGGTGATGCCATCGACCAGATCGGCCAAGAGGCCTCGGTTCCAGGGCCATCGCCCATGTGCCTTGAGGCTGGCGTCGTCTATCGAGACGATCACGACAGGATTGCTCGTCGCCTGGCGCGGAGCGAGAAACTGGTAGAAGTCGTACGTGCGTTCGCGCAGGCGCGACAACGGCCCGTCAAAAGCCAAATGGCAAGCGAGCAGCAGGAGCACGACCACAAGGCCGGATACTTTGCGCCTGCCAGCTTGCCGCCAATCAGCCCAGCGCCAACCGACCAAGAGGCTCATGTCGTGCGGCCAGCCCTATTCGCAGTAGTTGCAGCAACCCTCACCCTCACACTCGCCCTTATTCACGCCGCCGCCCACGGGTGGCGTTGGGGTGTCGGGGAACTCCATGACCACTCCTGGCAATGCGCCGTCGGTGGAGTCGCAGATTTTGAGCGAGCCGCCGAGTGCCGACGCACAAAGCGCGCTTACATCCAGTCCCGGACCCGGTTCGCCTGGCAGGCCGGTGCCGGCAATCCGGTCGATGCTGTCCAATATCGGGAAGGTGTCGATTCCGCCGTAGCCGGTCAGCAGCTTGCCATCTTCCGATGTGCAGGCGTAGCCTGGGTTTGTGATGACCAGCCGTTTGCCATTGATCGTGCAGGTCATGCGGCCAGCGCGCAAAATGCCCACGGTCTGGCCGGCTGCCACCAGCACTTCGATGATGCCGCCTCTGGCTCCGAGCACCATATGCGGCGTCGCAACCTGCATGACGCCGCCTTTCGAAACCTGGCCGCCATAGAACCGGGCCAGGCCGCTGTTCATCCCGATGTCGATCTTTCCCGATCCGGAGCCCGGATTGTAGACGAATTCATCGATCGTCAGGCTGGTGTTCGGACCAATCTTGGCGCTCGATTCGTCCCGGAACACCAGCATTCCAAGACCGGTGGGATTGCTGCGCAGCTGGTCGCCGAGTTCGACGCCGGCCCCCACGTTCATTGTCCCGCCGTTGTTGCGGACGATGTTGGTCTGGTAGGCCGTCATCGACCCGACCGTCTCAGCGGCGGAAGGTGCCGCAAAGGCAAGGCAGGCGACAAAAATGGCGATCTGACGGTACGGGGTCCTCATCGCGGCCTCTTTCAATTGAGCGTCAACGTGTAGCTCATGAGCATTTCGAACGATTTTCGGTCGCCGTTGGCGATGTCGAAGTTGGTTTGGCGATAGGCGACATCGACGCTGATCTTCTGCGCCTCCGTCAGCTGAAAATCGCTTTCCGAGGCAATGCGCCAGAAGTCGCTTTTGATATTTGTGCCGATGCCGACGGACAGATCGGGAGTGTTGCTGTGGCCGGCCGAAAAGGCGATCTGGTGCGACCATGCGAAAAGATCCGGTACGTTCATCAACAGGCCGCCATAGCGGACCTCGCCCGTGTAGCTGTGGCCGATTTCGCCAGATCCGGAGGCGAAGTCATTCGAGCCGACCAGCCGCAGTCCGAGCGCCTGGCCATTGCGGAAGCGGTAGCTGCCGCCCGCCTCATAGAAAACCCTGCTATCGGCGAAAATGCCTTGCGAGGCGCTTAGATCGATGTAGCCGCCGCCTGCGAAAAGCGTCGTTTCGACCGTCGGGCGCACCAGAAAGCGCCCACTGACGCCGATGCCGGTCTCGTGGATATCGCTGTCGAAACGATCCGTAACTGTGAACGCCGAAAGCAGCAGGCGCAGCGAATCGATCCCACTGTTCGGCAGCCCCTTGTCCCAGGTGATTGCGGCGTTGCCGTGGATGAAGGTCTTCTCGCTACCTGGAACCGACAGGTCTTCCGTGAAAAAGCGCTGTGTCGCCGTCAATGAGCCTGAAAGGACGAGAGCGTCGGCGCTTGGCGTGCCGAGGTCCCACCGGACAAAGCCTTCCGCCCGCCCATATGGCGAGACGAAGCTGTCGTCGTCCTGCGCCCCGCCGGGCTCAAAATCGGTAAATGCGCTGAACACGCCGCCGGTCAGGGCGAGTTCCCAGGTGACGCCACGCAACGCGCGCTCGATGCGGGCGAGCAGGCGAACGGCTTCCTGCTGCTCACTTGCGCTCAGACCGCCGACTTCGATGCCGTACTGCACCTGCCGCCGGGCCAATTCATAGGAGCCGACATGATAGTACAATCGGCTGGCCGCCAGTCGGGCGCGCGCATCGCGGGGATATTTGATCAGATACTGCTCGATTGAAGAGATCGCCTGATCGTATTGTCCCGCGTTGACGGCAACCGTGACGAACTGGGCGAGCGTTCCGTTGTCGGCCGGACTGGCGATGCGGGCCGAAAACGCATCATCATAGCCCGTAAAAAGACCTTGTGCGCCGGCCGGCAATACGCCGGTACAAAGCAGCGCTGCGGCGAAGCCGAAGATCGTTCGAAACGAAGATTGCATGCCGAGAACCCACCCCAAACCCGACTAGTGCGAAGGATTTAGCACGACTCAAAGAAAAAGGCGACTGAACTGTCACCAGACCATGCGAGTCTCAGCAGCTGTTGCAGCGGCGCAACAAACTATCGGTTTATTCGTGTTTCGGCTGCGCTGGTTGTCAAAACATCTTCTCAGCGTTGCTGTACATAATTGAAGTATTCGGCACCAGTGGCAACTAACTCAAATCATCATCAGTGGCGGATCGCGCAGCCGACAAGATTAATATTGTTTGCGCGATTCTGCGCGTATCTGGTCACCGAATGAGGCTTCAAGGTCACCCACGGCTCATCCAAAGGTCTTCCGTCGCGTTGCGCAAGGGGGTCGGAGAGCTGCCGGAAGGTGCTTCTCACGACACGTGCGCGATGCGGCCTGGCTCTTGCTATTTTGTTGAACGCGACGAGGTCAGCTTATCGCCCCGACTCCCAGGGACGCGTCACCGGACGCGTCTTGCTACAGCACGAGCATGGTGGCCAGCCCCAGCATCAGGCCCATGCCTACAATATCGGTCACGGTGGTGAGGAAGATCGCCGAGGCGACCGCCGGATCGGCGCCGACCCGGCGCAGGCCCAGCGGGATCAGCACGCCGGAGATTCCGGACATGAGGCACGATCCGGACATGGCGAGCAGGATCACAAGTGCCAGCATTGGCGCCTGGGCCGCCGACTCCGGTTGCCGCGAGGCGTAGAACCACATCGCTGCAGCCGCCACAAGACCGACGAGCACGCCGTTGGCGATCCCGAGCGCGCCCTCCCGCATCACCAGGTGCAGCTTCGGTCGTTTGTCCACATCCCCCAGGGCAAGGCCACGCAGCGTCATAGCCAGTGCCTGGCAGCCGGTGTTTCCGCTCTGCCCGGCCAAGACCGGGAGGAACGCCGCCAGGGCGACGATCTTCTCGATCGTGCCTGTGAATGAACTGACCACGAAAGCGGCCATGAAGGCCGTCAGCAGGTTCAGTTGCAGCCACGGATGACGCTTCAAGAAGGCTGAAAACAGCGGCGTAAAAGAACGCTCCTCCTTCTGGACACCCACCATCTGGCCAGACTGGGCGGAAATCTCGATGATTTGCTGCTCGAACAAGCGCCAGCCGCGAACCTGCCCGAGCAGCCGGTTCTCCGCGTCCACCACGGGATAGACAGGGTACTGACGGCGTACTGCTGCCTTGCAGGCCTCGCTCAAAGACAGACCGACATTAAGAGCGAACGGCCTGGGCAGCATGATCTGATCCACCGTCGCGTCCGCTTCGCTCAGCATCAGATCGCGCAGGACCACCAGGCCAACCAGTTTATTGCCCTCGTCCGTGACATAGAGATAAGTGAGCTCGGTCGGCACCTGGGCGCGTCTGACAGCTTCCACCGCGGCGGCAACCGTCGTCGCGACAGGAACGCTGGCGGGAATCGGGTCCATCAGCTCGACGAGCGAGTCGGGGACCGCGAAATCCTTGCCACCGCCATGAGACCTGATGGGCCGCATGTGCGGTGGCAAATGCTCGGCCACCTTACGGGCGTGCCCGTCCGGCAACAGCTTTAGTGTGTCGCGGATAAACTCGGGAGATTCTCGGGCCAGCAATTCAGCCGCGTCATCAGGTGCTCGAGCCCGCAGCGTGCGCACCAACTTCTGAACGTCGTTCTCTTCTTTCATTTGCTGCGGCCCCCAAATTGCTAGTGTCTTGCCTGACAGTATGACACGGATCGGATAGCTTTGTCTGGCGCGCAGTGGCTCGAGCGCCTCGATCCCGAAATCTTCGCCTCTCGGGCGCCGAGTGGACCGAACCCAGACAGATCTGAGCCGTTGCGGCGTACATAAAGGCGAGCTGTAACCTCTGCGTGTCGCCGAGAATTCAACGTGTTGCGAACTTCACCGGTCTTTTCCTGGGATCTGCGAGCACGCCGCAGCAATGAAACGCAAACCCGGAAACTCTGCAGCGGCAGGGCCTCCGGCGGTCGAATTGATTTGCCTCATGCCGCGCATCTTGCCGGTTCCTCCAGCTCTGGAGGCTGATGAATTCGCCACGATGACAAGGTGATTTGCGTGAACCTGTAATAGTTTAGCTTGAGAAAGGGGGCTCTCAGTATCAAGTCTGTCTGAACGAGAGGTGCTCTTGAGAGCTTCCAGGTTCGGGGCAGGCAGTCTGCTTCGTGAGACTCGAGGTCGTCGCGGTCTGATCCGAGTTAATGTAAGCCCACTGGCAATAGCGTAGACCGCTCGATCGCACCTAGGGTGAACGAAGCTCGTTTCGAGAATGGCATCGGTTCTGTAATTGCCATCTCATCTGACAACGATCCGGACCGGCCTGGCATTCCTGGCCGCCCGTCATTGGGAATGCTTATGAGCAAGATTATCGCCGCAGGTTTTAACTCAGTCTCTTTCAATGGCAGATGGAGAGCCTTAAAGCGGACTTTCGCAGCTTTGCCGATATGGGCGTCGAAGCCGTCGGACTGGAACTGACGACCCTCGACCTCATGGTCGGTGGTCGCGTCGTCCGCGAGAGAGCCGAGAGGCTTATCGCGCTGACGAGGGAGTTCGATTTCCGCTATACGGCTCACCGCGTCGTCTCATCGAACCTCACGGACCCGGCGGTCTACCGTTACCAGATTGATGCTGCCAAGGCCCTGAGGTTGCGCAGACGGCAAAGGCGGTTAGCCATCTGAACCTGGTGGCGCTCGTCGATTTAAGTCACGCTTTTAGTGAATCGAACCATCGCGGCCTGAACTTCCGCGAGCAGCTGCGGGCCATGGCGCCGGTTGCGGGGCACCTGCATGTCCATGATTCCTTCGGGCGCCCGAAGGGCTTCCACGGAACCTACCTTCCGCAGGAGGATGCAACGCCGGGTATAGGTGACCCGCACATGCCGCTCGGCTGGGCGATATCGACTGGGATGACATCTTCAGCGCGTTGGCCTTCTTGCCGGGGACCATCCTCATCATGGAAATCGGACACCGCTATCGGAATGAGCAGCCGGATTGCCTGTTCCGGGCAAAAAACCTCATTGCCCTAAACAGTCGCGCTGAGCGCGGAGCGGCGGAGTAAAGGTCGAGAATCCGCGGCAGTGGCCGTGACGCGACTTGCCCATCCTGTTTTCGATGAGATTGTGACAGGATGCAATCAGGCCTGCCTGTCTGCCATACGCTGACGAGCATGTGGCATGCCGGCCCTTGGTGGCCGAGGGCGGGCAGGGCCGGAAACGTGCCAAACCCTGCCCGTTGGCCAGCCGGCCTTTGGGTATCCTGCATGGTGCAGCCGCATGCCTGCCCACCAACTCGGCTTTCAGGTTCGCATGGGATGCGTCCGCATTTCACTGGAGCTGACAGCGAGGTATTTCTGTCGCAAAATGTTCGGGAAAATCGGGTCCTACGCGGCACTCGGTCGCAAGAGATTCGCCGCAGTTTGATTCCAATGGGACGTTTGGCCGTAATGGTTCATCGGTTGTTAGATCGGCGTGCCAGCCTAATGCCAGGACCTCCACCGTTCTCCGGAATGAACTCAATGCCGGCCGATTTGAGCGCGTGACAAATACGATCGACAGTTGCTTGCTTAAGCGCCTCGCCGCGTTCGAGGCGGACTATCGTTTGGGTGGAGACTCCCGCTTCCCGAGCTAGATCCAATACTCCCCAGTCCAGCGCCGCCCGAGCCATTCGACACTGTATCGGCGTCATGCAATCACTATATTATGATGATTTCTGTTGCGCATTTGCTGCTCAAGCTGTACCTTAATCTGCATTTAAGCGGCTAGGCGCGGTGTTGACGCACCGTGCCCAGCCTGACCACAACCCAAGCTGCTTGGAGCTCGGATCATGGCTGATTCCGACAATACCACGACTTTATCTTTCGTCACCCGCAGGCGAGTGCTTGCGGCTGGGATGATCACGTCCACGGCGTTGGTGGTTGAGAAAAATGTATTTGCCGGAAGTCCAGCTGCACCGAGTATGCCGGCAGACCCAGCGCTGGCACTTTGGCGGGAATGGGAGACAGCCCATAAGAGGACCGAACGGCTCTGCCGTAGGCAGCAGCGTCTGGAGACGAGGCTCCTAGAGAGCGTCGGCCTTCCTTGTGTGATCGTCCGCCTGCCCAAGGGGCGGGAAGTGACGGTCCACTCCATCGAGGCGCTCAACGAAGTGCTCGGCAAAGAGCCGGAGATGGCGCTTCGTGAAAAGGCCGAAGCTTATTTCGCGATGTATCAGGCACGCTGGAATGCGGCTGCCAAGGAGACCGGTTACACTGCTGCGCTCAGAGCCGAGCGCGAGGCTGGCGAACGCGCGGCGGATCTGCTGGAAGCGTTCTCGACGACGCCGGCCACCACTCTTGCGGGTGTGGCAGGCAAGCTGGATGCCGTATTGCGCGAGGGCGAGACATGGGAGGAATGCTCCGAATTTCCTTGGCCACAAATCCGTTCAGCGCTTAGCGATCTGGTGCGCATTGCCGAAGTTTCGGGTTGACCGAGTACGGCCCGCCATGCTCTCCGCCATGACCGGCCGGTCAAGATGACGATCGAACTGCCCGCCGCCGTTCATCGCGATCTCGTCGCCTATGCTGAATTGCTCGGCCGCGAGACCGGACAGATAGTCGCCGATCCGGCAAAGCTGATAGCGCCGATGCTGACCCGGTCATGACGTCGGACTGAGCCTTTGCCAAAGCCCGAGGAAGCCTGAAGCCGGGACGAGTGTTCCGGGCGTATGCCGGTCGGACAGCCGTCAGGACGAATACCGATCACGCAGGAACGCAATGAAGATCGGCAGGGCAGGATTGGCATTGTCCGGTCGCCAACGTGCAAAATTGCAGATCTGGATTGGCTTGCCCCCGATCCGCAGCTTGTGGCAGACGACACCTTCAGGAATATTGTTGGCATCTCCGTCGTGGACCAAAGCAACTCCAAGCCCGCTTCCGACAAGGCGCAAAAGAATGCCGGCACTGACGTGATGTTCGACGATTGGAGGAAGCTGCACGCCGCGCCCAACAGCGTCGGCGATCTGAAATGCTTCGCCCCTGCGCACCAGCAACGTTTCCTGGTGCAACTCGTGCCACTCGATCACCGAACGGCTTGCGAGAGAATGATTTGAGGCAAGGACGACAGCCAGAGTGTCTTTCCACAGCGTCAATTCGAATGCGCCGCCGGTAAATCGGGAGGAGGAGGTCACGACCACGTCAACCTGAGTGGCACCCAGAGCAGCCTCAGGCGAAGGGTAAGGACTCTCTGTCAAGCTGACGGTCACATTGGGATGAGATTGCCCGAACTCGATGATTGCATCCAAGGCCCGCCCGGCGAGAATGATCCCGTTGGAGCCGATGGAAAGCTTTTGTTGGTCATCTCTGGTGCCGGACCTGGCCAGTGTGAGCGTGTTGTCGAGCTCGAGCAGCACGGAGCGCAGACGCTCCAGGAAGCGCTCGCCGGCCGGGGTTGGGCCGACGCCGCGGGCATGGCGATGAAATATCCTCGTACCCACCGCGTATTCCAGATCGCGGATGCGCCTGCTGAGCGCGGTGTGATCGATCCCGGCGCGTCGCGAGGCACGCAGAAAGCTGCCCTCCTCTGCGACCACAAGCGCATAATTGAGTGTCGTGAGTTGAATCGAGCTCCGCATCTCTGCTCAAGGTCAAGGCAGCGACAAATTGCAGACATTCGAGCGCTTTTGACGCCGGCGGGCTATCCCCATATCTCAGTATTGACATTGAATCAGACAATGAGACCATCCCGGCTTCTTCTAGACTAGAGGCAGGATCACGAAGACAAGGACGATACCACTCCATTTTGGAGTGAGCCTTTATGGAGGGGACGTTGCACTCCAGGAGGAGAGCACAACTCAGACCGGTCACTTTGCTTGGAAAATCGGGTGCTTGAACAAAGATAAGGCGGCGGACCGTCTCGAATTGAAGGTCCGCCGTTCCGGGTCGTTCAGATCACAAGGAACGAACCTGCCGTAAGCGACAGACCTGGAGAGAGAGTGGCGAACTGTATTTGAGCTGCGCCACCGATCCCGTCGCTGTCGAAAGAGAGCGCTCCTGTTGAACTGTTGTAGATGATATGGTCGGAGCTATCATGCGCAGCCGTGCCAGCAAAGAAAGCGTCGGATGAAAGGCCGCCCAATTTAAGCCCGGCAAAAACGGCGTCGTCGAGCTGGATCTTGTCCTGGAGCTTGTTGAAGTCGGTGACCTTGTCGATATTGCCGGCTCCAAGAGCGCTGTTGAACACGAAGGCATCATTGCCTCCGTTACCGGTCAAGATGTCAGCACCGCCGCCACCATTGATGACATTGGCGCCGGCATTGCCCTGGATGGCTTGGGTAAACTCGTTGCCAGTGAGATTGATTGCTCCCGTACCTGAAGGACCTGTGGTGGCAAGAAGCTCGACCTGCGAGCCGGCCGAAAGAGCATAGCTCACCGAGGAAAATACCCTGTCGCCGCCGCCGCCGGCCACTTCAATCACCCTGTCGCCAGCATTGTCGACGAGGTAAGTGTCATTGCCACCATAGCCGGTCAGCGTGTCGGCGCCACCCATACCGTTGATGTAATTAGCACCGGCATTGCCTTGGATCGTCTGGGCGAACTCGTTGCCAACGAGATTGATTGCTGCCGTGCCGGAGGGATTGGTGGTAGCAAGAAGTTCGACCTGCGCGCCTGCCGAGTGCACAAGCGCAAAGCTTGCTGAGGCGAGCACCTTGTCTGTACCACCGCCCACCACCTCGAACACCCTGTCGCCGGCATTGTCTACATAGTAGGTGTCATTGCCTCCATAGCCGACCAACGTATCGGCCCCGCCGGCGCCGTTGATGACATTGGCACCGGCATTGCCCTGGATAGTCTGGGCAAACGCATTGCCGGTCAGATTGATCGCCGTGGTGCCGGACGGGCTGTTGGTGGCGAGAAGTTCGATTTCCGATCCGGCCGCAAGCGCATGACTTACGGAGGCGAATGCTTTGTCGGTACCGCCGCCCGCCGCCTCGATCTCCTTGTCGCGGATGTCATCGACATAATAGGTGTCATTGCCGCCATAGCCGATCATCGTGTGGCCGCCGGCGCCGTGAAACACATCGTCGCCGCTGGTGCCATACAAGGTGTCGCTTGTGTCGACGGGAGGCGGTTCGGTCCCAGTTGTTGCGAGGTTGTGCTCCCGGAAAACGGCTTGTAGTTCCGGAGAGCTCTCTAATGCGGTGTCGCCGTTCTGCGTTCCCCATTTGTAGGTGTAGTCGAAGGCAGGTGACGGAACCAGCTTGGCCCAATGATCGATCATGATTTGCATCTGTTCGGCGGTGGGCATGACCTGTCTGCCGCCGTCGGAAGTCTCCCAGTTACCGCCGCCGAAGGCCTGATAGACCGGAACGATGTTGCTGATCGGGATGCCGGATTTCACCGCTGCAGCCACGGCTCGGTCGATCATGTCGTAGTCGACCGTGTCCGTTCCCGTGCGCACCGGATAGGGGTCTATTCCAAAATAGTCGATATGCGTGTTGGCGGGATTGTAGGTGTTGGTAAAATCCGGATTGGTCGGGGATCCCATGTTCATCATGGTGATGAAGGTCTTGGCGCCTGGAAAATGCTCATGGATCCAGTCGGATTCCGCCTTCAGGTTCTCGGCGGTTGCATAGGTGCCCCACCTGCCCGTGGGATCGGGCTCGTCAACCAGATAGAACCCAAACACATTCGGATTGCCGAGGAAGGGGGTCATTTTCTCGATGAAGGATGCGGTTACGCCCTCATGCTCGTTGAGATAGACCAGGCCTTTCATGCCGTCCGGCAATGCGTCGACCAGCGAAACATACTGAACGTCAGCCAGATTGAAGCCGGCGGTTGCGATTTCGGTGGCAGAACCACCCGATGCATAGTGCAGAGTTGCCATCCATAATCCCTCATTTTGATTCGATAGCGCCCCGCGGATGTCTGCCTACTAGAGGGTGTATATTAGCGCCAAATCACATACCTGCAGGCTCTGATAGAATGGTTGATCGGCGGCAGGATTCTTACGTCGCGGCGAAAAATATACTCACAAGATAACATGATCGCCGTCGTTAAAAAGAAATTGAACTTCATTAAAGCGCTGGTAATACTATAGAGGTGTTAAATGCTCTGGCTTTTTTTGAGGAAAGGCGACAAAAAACCCGATGTTTTTGATTATAAAAGCCTAAACTATAAGATCTAACGCCAAGCCGTGGCATAAAAAACTGCTTTTCCCCAAAGATGCATTTGACTGCCGGCCAATTGAGCCGACATTAAACTAAGATGCCAGTCGCATCGCGCTCTCTACCGGAGACACCAATTTGTTGTGGACAGATACCGCAGATACCAGTCCGCGACCAAGGTGTCTGCAACTGAGACTACGACTCGGGGATCGTCAGAATTGGAGAACTGGCTGGGGCGCCAGGATTCGAACCTGGGAATGTCGGTACCAAAAACCGATGCCTTACCACTTGGCTACGCCCCAACAGCCGGAGCGTGCCCGCTGTGCGCGCGGCCTTATAGGACGAGCCAGGAGAAAGCTCAATGCCGACATATGACTATGCGCGACCGATTCACCAGTTTTGCAATCGTCACTTTGAACGGACATATTCACCCCACACCGCCATTTCATTGCCGGCCGGATCGACGAAATGGGACCGCCTGCCGCCGGGGAATGAAAAGATCGGCTTGATGATGGTGCCGCCGGCACTCTCGACGGCGCTCAATGTTTCCTCCAGCCTTTCGGAATAGAGCACGGGCAGCGGCTTGGCCGGCGCATCTTGCGCCATCCGCCTGAAAACCGCCGTCCAGCCTTCGACAAAAGCTGAATAGGTCGGCCCGTAATCGGTGAACGACCACGAGAAGACCGCGCTGTAGAAAGCCTTCACCCTGTCCAGCGTTCCGCCTGTCGCCGGCATTTCCAGATAGTCGAGCTTTCCGGTCATTCTCATCGTTTCAGCCTTTTGTTCACGTTATGTTCTAAAACAAAACTTTCCAAAAAGCAAGTCTTTTCGGCGCCGCTTTTCATTAATCGATTGTAGAGGCCGGCCGGCTTGGTCGATGCCTTGCCTTTCGCACTGCAGCATCATATCGCTCGATTTGTCAGTATTTCCAATCTCCTGCAACCGGGGAGCAAGCATGACCAAATGGGTCTACACCTTTGGCGATGGAGCGGCGGAAGGCCGTGCCGGCGACCGCAATCTGCTCGGCGGCAAGGGCGCCAATCTTGCCGAAATGTGCAGCCTGGGCCTGCCGGTGCCGCCAGGCTTCACCATCACCACCGAGGTCTGCAACGCCTATTACGCCAACGGCCACACCTACCCGACTTCGCTGGAAGCGGATGTGGCGGTCGCCCTCGACCATATCGGCCGGCTGACCGGGCGCCGTTTCGGCGATCCGTCGAAACTGCTTTTGGTGTCGGTGCGCTCCGGTGCCCGCGCTTCCATGCCCGGCATGATGGACACCGTGCTCAATCTCGGCCTCAACGATGAGACGGTCGAGGCACTTGCCGCCGATTCAGGCGATGCGCGGTTCGCCTATGACAGCTACCGCCGTTTCATCCAGATGTATTCCGATGTCGTCATGGGCCTCGACCATGAGGTCTTCGAGGAAATCCTCGAGGACCAGAAGGGCGGCCTCGGCCATGAGCTCGACACCGAGCTGACAGCCATAGAATGGCAAGGCGTGATCGCGCTTTACAAGGCCAAGGTCGAGGAGGAGCTCGGCAAGCCGTTTCCTCAGGATCCGAGCGAGCAGCTGTGGGGCGCCATCGGCGCGGTGTTTTCCAGCTGGATGAACAACCGCGCCATCACCTACCGGCGCCTGCACGACATTCCCGAAAGCTGGGGCACGGCGGTCAACGTCCAGGCCATGGTCTTCGGCAATATGGGCGACACCTCGGCCACCGGCGTCGCCTTCACCCGCAATCCATCGACCGGCGAAAAGCAGCTCTACGGCGAGTTCCTGGTCAACGCCCAGGGCGAGGATGTCGTTGCCGGCATCCGTACGCCGCAGAACATCACCGAGGCAGCGCGCATTGCCGCCGGTTCCGACAAGCCGTCGCTGCAAAAGCTGATGCCTGACGCCTTCCAGGCTTTCGTCAGCATCTCCGACCGCCTGGAAAAGCATTACCGCGACATGCAGGATCTCGAATTCACCATTGAGCGCGGCAAATTATGGATGCTGCAGACCAGGTCAGGCAAGCGCACCGCCAAGGCAGCGCTGAAGATTGCTGTCGACATGGCCAGGGACGGATTGATTTCGAAGGAGGAGGCCGTTGCGCGCATCGATCCGGCCTCGCTCGACCAGTTGCTGCATCCCACGATCGATCCGAAGGCGGCACGCGACATCATCGGCGTCGGCCTGCCGGCTTCGCCGGGTGCTGCCACCGGCGAGATCGTCTTTTCCTCCAATGACGCCGAGGAGGCGAAGGCGCAAGGCCGCAAGGCGATCCTGGTCCGCATCGAGACCAGCCCCGAAGACATCCACGGCATGCATGCGGCCGAAGGCATCCTGACGACGCGCGGCGGCATGACCAGCCACGCCGCTGTGGTGGCGCGCGGCATGGGCAAGCCTTGCGTCTCAGGAGCCGGCTCGCTGCGCGTCGACTACAAAGCCGCCACGCTGATGGCGATGGGAGCGACCTTCCGCAAGGGCGACATCATCACTATCGACGGCTCCAACGGCCAGGTGCTGAAGGGCGCCGTGCCGATGCTGCAGCCCGAACTCTCGGGCGATTTCGCCGCCATCATGGAATGGGCCGACGGCGCGCGCCGCATGAAGGTGCGCACCAATGCCGAGACGCCGCTGGATGCGCGCATGGCGCGCTCCTTCGGCGCCGAAGGCATCGGGCTTTGCCGCACCGAACACATGTTCTTCGACGGCGATCGCATCATTGCCATGCGCGAGATGATCCTGGCCGATACGGAAAAGGACCGTCGAACGGCGCTGGCCAAGCTGTTGCCGATGCAGCGCTCGGATTTCCTCGAACTGTTCGAGATCATGGCCGGGCTGCCGGTGACGATCCGCCTGCTTGATCCGCCGCTGCACGAATTCCTGCCCAAGACCGAGGAGGAGGTGGCCGAGGTCGCCGCCGCCATGAATGTGTCGCCGGACAAGCTCCGGCGGCGCACCGAGGCGCTGCACGAGTTCAATCCGATGCTCGGCCATCGCGGCTGCCGGCTTGCCGTCTCTTATCCCGAGATCGCCGAGATGCAGGCGCGCGCCATTTTCGAGGCGGCCATCGAGGCCGGCAGGAAGGCCGGCGCGCTGGTGGTCCCCGAAATCATGGTGCCGCTGGTCGGGCTGGCGAAGGAGCTCGACTTCGTCAAGGCACATATCGATGCGGTCGCCAAAAGCGTGATGGAGGAGACCGGTGTCAGGATCGACTATCTGACCGGCACGATGATCGAACTGCCGCGTGCCGCGATCCGCGCCCAAATCATCGCCGAGGCAGCCGAATTCTTCTCCTTCGGCACCAACGATCTGACCCAGACCACGTTCGGTATCTCGCGCGACGACGCGGCCTCGTTCCTCGAGACCTACCGGCAAAAAGGCATCATCGAGCAGGATCCGTTCGTGTCGCTCGACACAGAGGGTGTCGGTGAGTTGGTGCGGATGGCGGCCGAAAAGGGCAGGGCGACGCGGCCCGACATCAAGCTCGGTATTTGCGGCGAGCATGGCGGCGACCCGGCCTCGATCCATTTCTGCGAAAAGGTCGGCCTCGACTACGTCTCGTGCTCGCCATACCGGGTGCCGATCGCCAGGCTGGCCGCCGCGCAAGCGGCGGTGCAGGCTGCAAAGAACGGCCGCAGATAGGAGTTGGAGTCCACCGGCATCTGACCTTACCGATTTGTAACCGAATTCACGCGAACGTGCGTCTGTCGGCTCCAAATCCCGACATCGTTTCTGCCCAGTTTCCGGCCCCCGAACCCGCCCCGGTGCCAGAAACAGATGTTGCAGAACCCGCCCACGCACGTCCGCTCGATTCTCATCCTCCAGACGAAATTCATCGGCGATCTTGTCCTCGCCTCCGCGCTTGCCAGAAACCTGCGCCTCCAATATCCAAAGGCCAGGATCGTGTTCCTTTACGAGGCGAACTTTGCCAGTTTCGTGTTGGCTCATGGCATCGCCTCGGACGTGGTGGCGTTCCGACGCGTACGGATGCGTGGCACCCCTGTGCAGCGTGGTCGCGAGCTTTACGCGACGGTGCGCGCTCTGCGCCGGTTCCGGTTTGACCTGACTATCGACCTGGCCGATTCCAAAACCTCACGCATCATCGTCAGGCTCGTCAACGCCAAGACCCGCGTCGGATATGATCCTCCCGAAAAACCGTTGCGCTGGCTGGAACGCCAGCCCGCCAACGTCCTGGCCAAGCCGTTTGGCTTTGGTGGCCAGCATTATCTCTACCGCTATCTTTCGCCGCTTGAGGCGCTTGGCGTGGAGTTGCGTGCGCCGGTCCCAATGATTGAGCCGCTGCCGCTGGAGACCGCCAGGGCATTGGCGCTTCTCGACCGGCATCATCTCCGGCGTAACGCCTTCATAGCCGTTCATGCAGGAGCGAGCTTCCGGGGGCGGCAATGGCAGCCGGAACGTTTTGCGATGGCCATCGACGAGATCTCGCGGCAGACCGGGTTGGACTTCCTGCTTGTCGGCGGCCCCGATGAACGGGCATCGGCCGAGCGCATCGTCGCCAAGGCCGCTTCGCCGGTCGTCAACGTGGTCGGGGCGCTGTCACTGGCAACGCTGCTGGCGGTCCTCGGCCAGGCACGCCTGTTTCTCGGCAACGAGAGTGGGCCGATGCACATGGCCGCCGCCGCCGCGGGAACGCCGGTTGTTGGCCTCTTCGGCCTGACCGACCCGGCGGTCTGGGGGCCTGTCGGCGTGGCCAGTGTTACGCCGCGGCCCTCCATGCCTTGCGAGTGCATAGCCAGGGACCTGTGCCGCCGACCCGATCCGAGCAAGGCTTGCTGCGTCTGGCGACTTGAGGTCAAAGCGGTGGTCGACGCGGTGCTCGCGATCCTTTCACATAAGGTTAAGGACGTGGAGCACGCGTTGTGACCTCGCGCTTGCCAAAGGTCAGGCCGGCGGTCAAATTGCCGCTGCCGACGGTTTTGTTGGGGCACCGTCCCGATTTCCGCCTTGATGCCGGTCTTGGGGTCGCCGCTTCAACTTTGATCCGGCCGACCTGGAAATAAATCGATGCGCCTGTTCCAAAAGTATTTTTGCGCCGTTGCGATATCGCTGTGGGCTGTCTCTCCTGGCAACGCCCAGTTGCTCGTCGCACCGACGCTGCACATCAAGGCCGAGGCGGGCGGCGGCCGCGTCGCGCTGACGCTCGATGCGTGCGGCGGAAGGACCGACACACGGATTCTCTCGGCGCTGGTGGAAAACAAGATTCCTGCCACCATTTTCGTCACCGGCATCTGGCTGAAGCACAACGCCGCCGCCGTCGAGATCATGAGGGCGCATCCCGAACTGTTTGAATTGGAAAACCATGGCGGCCGCCACGTCCCGGCCGTCGACACGCCGCAAAAGATCTACGGCATTCGCAGTGCCGGCAGCCCGCAGGCCGTGCTGGCCGAAGTCGAATCGGGTGCTGCCGCTCTTGCCGTGACCGGCGAACCGGCGCCGAAATGGTTTCGCGGCGCAACCGCGGAATACAGCCCGTCGGCAATCGCGATGATACGCAAACTTGGTTTCAAGATCGCCGGATTCTCAATCAACGGCGATGGCGGCTCATTGCTCGGCGCAAAAGAGACCGCCCGGCGCATTGCCGCGGCAAAGGACGGCGACGTCATCATCGCTCACATCAACCAGCCGACCCATGCGGCTGGCGAAGGCGTGGTGCAGGGACTTCTGGCGCTGAAGGCCAAGGGCCTCACCTTCGTGCGTCTCGACGACGCCGACGGCATCGGCGATGAAGGCACCACCGACTGATCAGTCGGGCGTGGCCTCGATGGTCACCTTGTTCGGATAGAACGCGCCGTGGTCGCGGATATCGGCCATCTCGTCGAACGGCCGCTCATAGGCCCACATCGCATCCTTGCCTGCATCGCCGGCGGGCAGCACGCTCCAATAGCTGGCATCGCCCTTATAGGGGCAATGGGTCGAGTGTTCGGTCTTGCCAAGCTGTTTGAAGTCGATGTCGCCGAACGGAATGTAGAAAACGGGCGGATAGGGAGGTTCGGTCAGCACCTTGACCTTGCTGGACGAGGCGATAACGGTATCGCCGGCGCGCACCGTCACGGTGCCCTTGTAAGGCTCGACGGTGATCACCTTGTCCGGATTGCGCTGAAAGCCGGGTGACGGATTTGCGATCTGGTCCATATCGGATCTCCTTGCCTCTACCCCAAGATGTGTCTGGCAAGCGCGTTGCGCAAGACCTGCAAGCGACCGGCGGGCATCGCCCCCGGCTGGCAGTCTTGCGCTTTCCTCCGGTATCGCGCCTAAAATCAGGCGGCGGCCTGGAAAGCGTCCATCAGCCCGGCATAGGCGGCGGCAATCCCGGCCACCGGATTGGTGCTTTTCGAGGTGGTCTCGACCTTCAAAGCACCACCGTTGGTTGGCAAGGTGAGCAGCAGGAACTGGCGATTGCCGCCATCGCCGACCGATGCGGCGGCGACGTGCTGGGCTTCGCCCTCGTTCTCGACGCACATCTTGAACAAGAGCGTGCCGCCGACAGCTTCGAGGGCGCCGCCGACGACCTCGACGAATTCATCTTCGGAAACGGTTTTGGCGTCAGGCACCAGATCGGCCTGCGCCACATCGGCGGCCACCAGATCGGCCA
The DNA here is from genome assembly GCF_040318315.1 of Mesorhizobium sp. M1227. NCBI lineage: Bacteria > Pseudomonadati > Pseudomonadota > Alphaproteobacteria > Hyphomicrobiales > Phyllobacteriaceae > Mesorhizobium > Mesorhizobium sp. M1227. The sequence continues at coordinate 51,450 of NZ_JAMYLZ010000015.1, read as the reverse complement.
GGCTTTCGGCAAGCGTATTTTCCAAGGCTTTGTCGTCGAGCTGCGCGTCCATGCGAACCTCTTTCATTCGCCAATCGCGCCCCGCCGTTAATCAACGTTAACGCCGAGCATGGCCGGATTGTGGCGAATTCGGCCTCAATTGGCTCCATGCCCCGCTCCAGCCCGATCCTGGCTGGACAATCCGCCGGTTCGTCCCACAATGGCGAAAAAATAACGGGAGGAACAAGATGCTCGGGCTGATGCAGGAATGGCCGCTGCTTTGCCATAAGCTGATCGACAATGCCGAGAGGCAGCACGGCAGCCGCGAAATCGTGTCGCGTTCGATCGAGGGGCCGATCGTGCGCAGCACATATGCCGAAATCCATGATCGTGCCCTGAAGGTCGCCGAGCGGCTCGAGCGTGATGGTTTCGGGCTCGGCGACCGCATCGCGACCCTGGCCTGGAACACCGCGCGCCATATCGAGGCCTGGTACGGCATCATGGGTGTCGGCGCCATCTATCACACGCTCAACCCGCGGCTCTTTCCCGAGCAGATCACCTGGATCATGAACAATGCCGGGGACAAGGCGATCTTCGTCGACCTGACCTTCCTGCCGCTGCTCGAAAAGATCGCCGACGCGGTCAAGTCGCTGAAGCAGGTTATCGTGCTGACCGACAACGCGCATATGCCAGAGACTGCGCTGCCCAATGTGGTTGCGTACGAAGAATGGCTTGCTGAAGCCGACGGCAACTTCGCCTGGAAGACTTTCGACGAAAACACCGCCGCCGGTATGTGCTACACCTCGGGCACCACGGGCGATCCGAAAGGCGTCCTCTACAGCCATCGTTCGAACGTGCTGCACGCCATGATCGAAGCGATGCCCGACGCCATGGGCCTGTCGTCGCGCGATACCGTATTGCCGGTCGTGCCGATGTTTCACGCTAACGCCTGGGGCCTTGCCCAGAGCGCGCCGATGATCGGCGCCAAGCTGGTCATGCCCGGCTGCAAGATGGATGGCGCTTCGATCTACGAGCTGCTCGACACCGAGAAGGTGACCTTCAGCGCCGCCGTGCCGACGGTGTGGATGATGCTCCTCCAGCATCTGGAAGAAACTGGCAAGAAACTGCCCTATCTGCAGAAAGTCGTCATCGGCGGCGCGTCCTGTCCACGCGCGATCACGACGAAGTTCCAGGACAATTACGATGTCCAGGTCGTCCACGCCTGGGGCATGACCGAGATGTCGCCGCTCGGCACGCTGTGCACCTTGAAGCCGGATTACGTCGGGCTGAAGGGCGAGGCTCGCCTCGCCGTCCAGCAGAAGCAGGGCTTTACGCCGTTCGGCATCGAAATGAAGATAACGGATGACGACGATAACGAGCTGCCATGGGACGGCAAGACCTTCGGCCGACTCAAAGTCCGCGGGCCGGCCGTCGCGCGCGCCTATTATGGCGGCATCGGACCCGAACAGTTTGATGAAGACGGCTGGTTCGATACCGGTGATATCGCGCATATCGACCCCGGCGGCTACATGCAGATCACCGATCGCGCCAAGGACGTGATCAAGTCGGGCGGCGAATGGATCTCGACCATCGAGCTCGAGAACCTCGCTGTCGGCCATCCCGACGTGGCGGAGGCCGCCGCCATCGGCATTCCGCATTCCAAATGGGGCGAGCGGCCTTTGCTCGTGATCGTGCGCAAGCCGGGCAGGGAGCCGACCAAGACGGATATTCTCGCTTTCATGGACGGCAAGGTGGCGAAGTGGTGGATGCCGGACGACGTCGCCTTTGTCGGCGAAATCCCACACACGGCTGCCGGCAAGATCCAGAAGATTACCTTGCGCCAGCAATTCCGGGATTATCACCTGCCGACGGATTGACCGGAGATGCGGCGTCTTTGCGCCTTCAAGCCGGCGCTGAAAGGCACTATGCCTGTGTTCGGGTTGGGGCAGCGCGGAAAACAATGACGGGAATTCCCGAGCGACAGACGTCGAGGGCTGCCAGCTGGTCGCGGCGCACCGGCGCGTTTTCGGCAGTCCTGCTGCTGACCGCTCTCATCGGCCATCGCTATGACCTCGTCGAGACGCCCGCATTCCTGTGGGTGCTTTGCATTGTCGCCCTGCTGGCCGCATTTGCGCTTTTGTTCGCCGGGTTTGCCTTTGCGCGACTATGGAATTTCGGCGATCGCGGCGGCCACGACCTGACCGTCGGCGCCTTGCTGGCGGTTCTGGTGCTCATCCCTTACGGCGTTGCGGCCTATTGGGTGGCCACCTATCCGCCGCTACGCGACATCTCGACGGACCTGGACGACCCACCGGTGCTCGACATTTCCACCCGGACAAAGGATATGAACGAGCTTTTGCCGCCGACACCCGGCGAGCAGCGCCTGCAAATCGAAGCTTATCCGCTTGTTACCGGACGCAGCTACACCTTGCCTTTCGATCGCGTTCTGGAGGCGGCCAAAACGGTGCTCGATCGCCGCGGCTGGCAGCTCACGGCGCCGTTTCCAGACGCAGCAGGGCAAAGCGACGTAACGGTCGATGCGCTGGCCAAGAGCTTGCTGGTTGGTCTTCCCGCCGATGTCGCCATCCGCGTGACCGACGACGGCGACGCGGTCATCGTCGATATGCGCTCGGCCTCGCGTTACGGCCGCTACGACCTTGGCGACAATGCAGCGCGCATCATCGATTTCCTTGCCGAGCTCGACCAGGAAGTCGCCGGCCAGGTGGGCGTGGCGCCGGCGGGGTGATACCCGAAGTGTACTACTTTGCCGGCGAATAGATGCCGTCGATAGCCGGCGCACCGTCGGTGTGGACCAGGCCGCGCGCCACCAGGTCTTCCAGATGGGCAAGCACCGACAGGCCGGCCGCGCCATGCAGGCGCGGGTCGGTGTCTCGATAGATCGCCTCCACCATGTCCTTGATTGCCCGGTCGCCGCTGTTGATCCGCTCCAGAATTGCGCGTTCGCGCATTTTGCGATGCGTTTTCAAGCCGCGCATGAAGCTGCGCGCCTCGGTCACCGGCCCACCATGACCGGGCAGCAGCAGCCGGTCGTCACGTTCGATCAGCCGATCGAGCGATGTCATGTACTCGGCCATCGCGCCATCCGGCGGTGCGACGATCGTGGTTGCCCACGCCATGACGTGATCGGCCGAGAAAAGGATGCCGGTTCCTTCCAGCGCGAAGGCCGCGTGATTGGCGGTATGGCCGGGCGTCAGCACCGTCCGGATCGCCCAGCCGTCACCGTCGATCACCATATCGTCCGGCAGCGCGATATCAGGAACAAAGTCGGTGTCGGCGCTGGCATCGAGCGGACTGACCTCGCCGGTACGCAACGGCCGCGCCGGACGATGCCGGCCTTCCGCCAGAACCGCCGCACCCGTATGCTGCTTTAACCGAGGCGCCAGCGGCGAATGGTCGCGATGCGTGTGGCTGACGAAGATATGGCTGACCGGCCTGGTCCCGATCGCTTCGAGCAGTGTTCGGAGATGTGCCTCGTCATCAGGACCCGGATCGATCACCGCCAGCGTCTCGCGCCCGACGATATAGCTGTTGGTTCCGTGAAAGGTGAATGGGCTTGGGTTCGGGGCGGTGACGCGTTGAATACCAGGCGCAACGGCTACGCCCTGGCCATAGGCCGGATCGAAGCTGGTATCGAATTTCAGCGCCATGGCGAACGTCGCGACCTTTTTTGGGAGGAGGGCAAAACCGATTGCCGCATAGCACGGAAGCCAATATAGGAAAACGCAAGGCCGCGTTCGGCGGCAATCCGGAACGGGGAAGACCATGGCAATTGCAACCACGATGCGTCCGCTCATTTCTCTCGCTTTGCCCGAAAAAGGCACGGCCCGCCTGGCGGGACAGCTTTTGCTGGCGATCGCCGGAACGCTGCTGCTGATCTTGTCGGCCAGGACCAAGGTCATGCTCGGACCGGTAGACATCTCGATGCAGACGCTCGCCGTCTTGCTGATCGCTGCCGCCTTCGGCATGCGCCTTGGCGTCGCCACGCTGCTTCTCTACATGGCTGAGGGCGCGCTGGGCCTTCCGGTCTTCCAGAGCACGCCCGAAAAGGGCATCGGTATCGCTTACATGCTCGGTTCGACCGGCGGTTATCTAGCCGGCTTCGTCGTCATGGCGGCGATCGTCGGCTGGGCTGCTGACCGTGGCTGGGATCGCCATCCTATCAAGCTCTTCAATGCGATGCTGGTGGCGGAGATCGTCATGATGGCAATGGGCTTTGCCTGGCTGGCGCTGTTGATCGGCCCGGAAAAATCCTGGCAGTTCGGGGTGGTGCCCTTTATCGTCGGTGATCTGATCAAGGTTGCGCTGGCCGCGAGCCTGGTGCCGGCTGTCTGGTCGCTGCTGAAGCGTTCGTGAAGCCGGTCGAGCGGTGATTACCTGTTCTGCGCGACAGTGATTTTTCGCCGTAGTTGGTGTGGCCGTGTAGGATCTTTGTCGCTGGCGGCAGGCTTGTGCGCGACGCCATCCGTCACATTAGCTTCAAGTCGACGGACTAAGTACCAGAACCGACGGGCGATTCGTCACGACCAGCGTAACCAAGCACCTACGTATGGAAATAAATTGCTCGACATAGCATCTCAGCCAGCTGAAAAAGAAAGCGGCTCGATGATTATTTAGGCACAGCTAAATTTCTGGACAATGTGTAGGAAATTCTTAACCCAACCGCCTTGACTTTAGTGGCTTGGTTGCTTGCTGGTATCCACACACTGTCGTAACCGTTGACCTGAGATCATGCCGCCGACCGCCGAAGGAAGACACGTGAGTAGCGCGGAAAAAACAACGAGCAAGGCAACAGCCCTGTCGCCTGAGCCGACCGTCGCGCCGGCAACGCGCTGGTATGCGGCCAGCGTCTTTCCCGGGAAGGAGCATGTCGCAGAGCGGCATCTCCGGATCCAGGGATTCGAGCCCTTTGTGCCTCGCTGCGAGAAAACCGTGCGTCATGCCCGGCGTCTCGAAACCCGGTCGGCGGCCTATTTCCCGGGCTATATGTTCATCGCCCTTGACCTCGGACTGCAACGTTGGCGTTCGGTCAATGGAACATTCGGTGTGCGTTCCCTCGTCACGCAAGGCGACCGGCCTTTGCCGGTCCCCTCGGGTCTGGTAGAGCGTTTCATTGCATTGACCGGTAAGGACGGGCTGCTTGATTTCAGTGGAGGCCTCGCAGCCGGTGCCTCGGTCCGAATCCTTTCGGGCCCTCTCGCGGAACAGATCGGTCGCCTTGACCGGCTCGATCCAGCCGGAAGAGCCCGGGTTCTAGTGGCCATCATGAATGGCGAAATCCCTGTAGATCTGGATGCCAGGGATCTCGTAGCAATCGCGTAGCCGCGAACAGCAAGGCGGCGTCGTGATGTAAATTGTTATAGGATGCGCTCTCGGGTTTTCACCCGGGAGTGCGGTAGCCGTCGTTCGGTGGGGAAAAGGCGCTGTCTGGCGAGATCGTTTCATCGGCGCTGATGGAGAGTACACGGTATGCGAATAACAATGATTGGTGCCGGCTATGTGGGGCTCGTCTCGGGCGCCTGCTTCGCCGACTTTGGCCATCAGGTCTGCTGCGTCGACCGGGATGCGGAAAAGCTTGCCATGCTCAAACTTGGCAAGATACCGATCTACGAGCCGGGGCTTGACGACCTCGTCACCACCAACACCGCGCAAGGCCGCTTGCGTTTCGACGACAATCTGGCCGATGCCGTTTCTCAATCGGATGTCGTCTTCATAGCCGTCGGCACGCCGTCACGGCGTGGCGACGGGCATGCCGATCTGTCTTTCGTCTACGACGCGGCCGCCGAAGTCGGCCGCTCGCTCAAGGGATTTACGGTTGTGGTGACGAAATCGACCGTCCCCGTGGGTACCGGCGATGAGGTGGAACGAATCATTCGCGAGCAAAATCCCACCGCCGATTTTGCGGTGGTCTCCAATCCGGAGTTTCTTCGCGAAGGATCGGCCATCGAGGATTTCAAGCGGCCCGACCGCATCATTGTCGGGACCGATGCAGAACGGGCCAAAGCTGTGATGGGCGAGATCTACCGTCCGCTCTCGTTGAATGTCGCGCCGATATTCTATACGAGCCGGCGTACGGCTGAGCTTACCAAATATGCCGGCAACGCATTTCTGGCCATGAAGATCACCTTCATCAACGAAATTGCCGATCTCTGCGAGCAGTTGGGGGCCGATGTGCAGGACGTCGCGCGCGGCATCGGCATGGACAATCGTATCGGCGCAAAGTTTCTTCACGCGGGGCCGGGCTATGGCGGCTCCTGTTTCCCGAAAGACACGCTGGCGCTGGTCAAGACCGCGCAGGACGCGGCAAGCCCGGTGCGGCTTATTGAAACGACGGTCTCGATAAACGACCAGCGCAAACGGGCGATGGCGCGCAAGGTAGTCGAGGCCTGCGGCGGCTCGGTTCGTGGCAAGACCATCGGTATCCTCGGCCTTACGTTCAAGCCGAACACCGACGATATGCGCGATGCGCCGTCATTGGCCATCATTCAGGCGCTCAAGGATGCGGGCGCTTCGGTCAAGGCCTATGATCCGGTCGGCATGGAGCAGGCGCGCAAGATGATCGAGGGCATTGCGTTCGGGGATAGCGCATACGCGGTAGCCGACGGCTCGCATGCGATCGTCATCGTCACCGAGTGGAATGCGTTTCGGTCGTTGGATCTGAAGCGGCTCCGTGCACTCATGGCGACGCCGGTGATGGTTGATCTGCGAAACGTCTACCGCGGCGAGGACGTCGTTAGGGAAGGCATAGCCTATTCGAGCGTCGGCCGAGAGCGGCATCTGGTCAGGTGAATGTACCCGTTTTCATGAAGCCTGCTTGGCGGGATTCACTATGAACACCACCACCATCCATTTACCCAATAAACGGCATCTGCTGCTCCGGATGCGCTTTCAGCTGCTTGGCGGATTGACATTCGCGATTCTGCTGCCGGCGCTGATCCGCCTGTCGGTCGATCAGGAGGTGATCCGGTCACCGAACCTGCAGGTCACGATCTTTGCGGCGCTTGTCGCTCACACGACAGGTTATTTCTTTTATAAGCGCATCGGCAATTTCCCGGGCGTTGCAGCGGCCGGCTATATCCTGCCAACCTTCGCCCTGACCTACGGCCTGGTGTTCGCGACGATCTTCTTCTTCAGGTTCGATTACAGCCGGTTCCAGGCAGCAGCGAGCTTCATTCAATCGACATTGTGGTATTTTGGTTTGAGCTTGGCCACCCGGCGGCTCGATGCACACCGGCTGGCGGTAATCCCAGGCGGAGACGTCGAGAGGCTGGAGAGCATACCGGGTGTGAGCTGGCATAGGATTCATTCGCCCGCCACAGTTATCGAGTACGCAAGCGGCGTGGTGGCCGATCTTCGAGCCGACCTTTCGGATGAGTGGGAGCGGTATATTGCCGACCGCGCTCTCTCGGGAACGCCGGTTTACCATGTCAAGCAAATCAGCGAATCGCTCACCGGCAGGGTAGAAATCGAGCATCTTTCTGAAAATACCCTGGGTTCCTTGAATCCAAACCAGGCTTATCTGAAAATAAAGCAGGCGATAGACTTGGCTTCTGCATTGTTTGTTCTTGTGGTTTTCTCGCCATTGCTGTTCTTCGTCGCGATTGCCGTAAAGGTCGATTCGCCTGGACCGGCGCTATTCAAGCAAAAGCGAATGGGCTACAGGGGGCATCCCTACGAGGTCTATAAGTTTCGGACCATGAAGCTCAGCGATATCATTCGCGACGAGAAGGAAGCGGCCATCACGAAGGCCGACGACGAACGCATCACCCGCTTGGGACAGTTCTTGAGAAAATCCAGGATCGACGAGTTGCCGCAGGCCTTCAACATCCTGCGCGGCGAGATGAGCTGGATCGGCCCGCGGCCGGAAGCGCTCGTGCTCTCGAAATGGTACGAGGCGGAGTTGCCATTCTATCGATACCGGCACATCGTGCGGCCTGGCATTACCGGATGGGCGCAAGTCAACCAGGGCCACGTCGCGGCTGTTGACGATGTCTTGGAAAAGCTTCACTACGACTTCTACTATATCAAGAATTTCTCCCCTTGGCTCGACGTGCTGATCGTGTTTCGTACCATCCGAACCATGCTGACGGGCTTTGGCGCACGTTGACAGGGCGACAAAGATCGCTAGTCGACGTAACCAAGCCGCCGCTCGCAAGCCTCACATCTTCAGTTTTTGAAGTGGGTATTTTGTAATGTCCAAAGCTACGCTGATCAGCGTTGAGAATATCGTCTTACCGACCCCGGAGAAGCACAATGACTAGGAAAACCGCACTCATTACCGGCATCACCGGCCAGGATGGCGCCTATCTGGCGGAACTTCTTTTGGCAAAGGGCTACAATGTCCATGGTATCAAGCGGCGGTCGTCGTCGTTCAACACCGGTCGCATCGACAATCTCTACCAGGATCCCCACGAAAAGGACGTAAGGCTGTCGCTGCACTATGGCGATATGACCGACGCCACCAACCTCATCCGCATTGTTCAGGAAGTGCAGCCAGACGAGATTTATAATCTCGCCGCACAATCGCATGTCCAGGTGAGCTTCGAGACCGCGGAATACACGGCGAATGCCGACGCGATCGGCACGTTGCGCCTGCTCGAGGCGATCCGGCTGCTTGGCCTGACAAAAAAGACGCGTTTCTATCAAGCATCGACGTCCGAGCTCTACGGCAAGGTGCAGGAGATCCCGCAACGGGAGACGACGCCTTTCTATCCCCGGTCACCCTATGCGGCGGCAAAGATTTATGCCTACTGGATCACGGTGAATTACCGCGAAGCCTACGACATCCACGCATCCAACGGCATCCTGTTCAATCACGAGAGTCCGATGCGCGGCGAGACGTTCGTCACCCGCAAGATCACGCGCGCGGCCGCCGCGATAAGCCTCGGCCTTCAGGACAAACTCTATCTCGGCAATCTGTCAGCTGAACGCGACTGGGGCCATGCCCGCGACTATGTCGAAGGCATGTGGAGAATTCTTCAGCATGAGGTGCCCGACGATTATGTCCTTGCAACTGGGGTCAAGAACTCGGTCCGCCGCTTTGTCGAGCTTGCGTTCAACGAAGTCGGCACCGAAATCCAATGGGTTGGTTCCGGAATTGAAGAAAAAGGCATCGACGCAAAATCGGGCGCTGTTCTGGTCGAGGTGGATCCGCGCTATTTCAGACCGACCGAAGTTGAGCTTCTGATCGGCGACGCTTCGAAAGCGGAGCGCGTTCTCGCGTGGAAGGCAACAACGTCGCTGGCGACAATGGTCCAGGAAATGGTCCAGTCCGACCTCCAAACGGTAAGGCGGGAATCCGAACATCGGCGCCTCGATGAGGATCGCATTCGCGTTGCGGCACAGTAAGTGGCGTCGGACCGGGTTGATATGAAAATCTCGGTCTTGACCGTCTGTTGGAACTCCGCGGCGACGATCAGGCATACGATCGACAGCTTCCTGGTCCAGAATCATTACGACAAAGAACTGGTGATCATCGACGGCAATTCATCGGACGATACGCTGCGAATAGTCCAATCGTACCCACAGGACCAGATCCGCCTGGTCAGCGAGCCCGACAGCGGGATGTATGATGCGCTCAACAAGGGGCTGCGCCTCTATACCGGAGATGCGGTTGGAGTGCTGAATTCAGACGATTGCTTCCACGATCGTACGGCGCTGGGACGGATCTCGGCAGGGCTCGAACAGGCCGACATCGTGCATGGCGACCTGGATTTTGTCGAAGACCATCTGAGTAAGCGCGTCGTACGCCGTTGGCGTGCCGCAACCCGGCCCGCCAAAGGTTTTCGCGCCGGCTGGATGCCGGCTCATCCAACGTTCTACGTCAAGCGAAAGGTTGCGGACGCGGTCGGTGCATTCGACCTCAGCCTCAAAGTGGCATCGGATTATGATTGGATGTTGAGAGCCGTTGAACTCCACGGGTTCCGAATCGCTGCGACTAGCCACGTGCTTGTGGATATGATGGTTGGTGGGGCCAGCACGCGAAGCCTTGCCTCGCATATCGGCCACAATCTGGAAGCGCTGCGGGCACGCCGCCGCTGGCTCGGATCGGGTCCTCTTGACTACGCGCTTGTTGCCAAGCCAATGCGCAAACTCGGACAATTTTTCTCGAAGCCGCACTCTGGCAACGATAGTCTCGCTTAGATGGCTGCAATCTCGGTGGCGAGTGGTCGAGGCGTTGTAGCTCATTGCACCATGGGCGCGGGGTGCCTAGCGGGTGCGCCCCGAGATGTATATGCATCGAGACTTGCGATCACCGAGTTTCGCGATACACCGTGGCCGTGCGCGAACAACCAACGACATCCACAAGGCGCAGAACCCCACCGATGGATAATCTCAAGAATAAGCCGATCGGAGTTTATGTCCTGAACCTCGTTACGGAACGGCCTGGCCTAGGAAATTTGCTCTCCGCGACCGTTCGGCCGTTTGCCGGCCATGTTTTGCGTCAGGGGAAAATTGTCTCGATTTTTACAATTGGCGATTTGGCATGTTTCGAAGCATCCTGACCGTGCTGTCGGGGTCAGTGATTGCGCAGGCCATTGCCGTTGCTGCTCTTCCTGCTCTGACGCGGCTCTATGATGCTGAAGCGTTCGGCCGATACCAGATCTATATTTCAATACTGAATGTGGCGGTTATGTTTGTCGCATTTCGATATGAGGTTGCAATTTTGAGCGCGCGACCGGGAAGGGTTTTTGAAAATCTGTTAAAGTTGACATTTCGGCTCTGCATCTTGACCAGCATGACGACCCTTCTTCTTGCCGGCGCTGCCAATTTGTTGATCCCGGGTGCCCTGCCATCTCTGCACGGCATTATCTTTTTCTTACCCGTCGCGATGGCAGTAGCGGGGATCTACCAAATGCTCACCTTCTTGCCAATCCGCGAGCGTAACTATGGCCTAAGCGCACGGTCTAAGATCTTGCAATCGGTGGGGTTCTCATTTGGCGCGCTTGGATTTGCCTTTCTTCCTTTCATTGGAGTTGGTCTCGTTCTTGCCGATGTGTTCGGTAGAGCCTTCGGGGCGATCACGGTCCTCTTTGGGAGCGGCAAACTCTGGCGAACTCTGATTTCTCGAATCTCTTTTTCCGAGATGAGGTTTACGGCCATTCGTTTCCAGAAATTTGGCCTCCTCACTTTTCCGGGAACACTTTTGTCATCTCTTAGCGCTGCGGTCGCGCCATTCGCCTTTGTTGCGCTGTTCGACCTGAAAGTAGCGGGGCAGTACGCTCTCCTCGAGCGATTTATCTTGATGCCGGTTGGCGTCATCGCGGTGGCCGTTTCGCAGGTCTTCACTGGCGAGTTGTCAACACTCTATCGTACCGACAAGCAGGGCTTGAACAGGGCGTTTCGACGTTCGCTCTTTCAGCTTCTTGCCATCGGTCTGTTGCCGACAGTGCTCGGGATGATACTTTCGCCAAGCCTCGTTCCGCTCGTCTTCGGGGCGGATTGGACCATGGCCGGCAAACTCTGCGTGATTGGATTTCCAATCGCGTATGTGCGCTTCGTCGCCACGGCGTTGACCATGACGCTTGTCGTTATTGACCGCCAGTCGCTTCAATTCACTTGGGAAATATGCCGGTTTCTTTTCACCTTGTGTGTCTTCGGCGGACTCGGCTGGGTAGGGGTCGACAATCCAACCACTGTCATGGTCTGGTACGCGCTTGCCACCGCTGTAACCTATGCCATTCACCTTGTGTTGGCTGATCGTGCGACGAGAATGGTGAGCTTGCAGGCAACAGAAAACGGAAAAACGACACTATGAGGGTGAGCCCCGTCTTTGCTGAGCAATTCAACCATCGGTTCGGCGCTGTCTGCCGGACATCGACTGAGTTTTGGCGCTGAGAAGGCAGACGCTCATGGCACATCTTTATGGCTATCCAGATATCGGCCGTTTCGGTCTTGGTCACAGCATGCTCGCCTGGGCGCGTTGTGAGATATGGTGTCGAAACAACGATGCACAGATGCTCGGACCGCGCTGGTTCCGCCCGCGCATAGGTCCTTATTTGCGCCGTGAGCGGGACAGGCGCGAATATTTCAAGCTTTTTACCAATCACGGCTATGTGGGCGAGCCGTGGCGCACCGTGCTTCTCGCAGCGGCACGCAAGATTCCCTCGGATACAGCTGCGTCAACGGCATTTGACGGCAGAAACACAGTCGTTGTCTTCAAGAATACCGTGGCGTCAAACTTCGAAAAACATTTCCATGAAGTCCGCGGCCATGGGCGCGTGCTCTACGACGCCTTTCGCAGGATTACCCGCAAAAAGTACCTGCCGGAAGCGCCGGCCGCGCCCTTCGTGGCTGTCCATGTCCGCCTTGGCGACTTCTCCCGTTTCGACGTGAATCGAGTGGAGGCCAAGACCCATAATCAACGGCTTCCGATCGACTGGTACTGCGACAGCCTTGTTGCTCTTCGTGAGGCCTTGGGCACGAACATGCCAGCCCGTGTCTTTTCCGATGGGGACGATACCGAGCTTGTGCCACTCCTTCGTCTCCCGGACGTGCTCCGGGCGAATGACGCGGAGTCCGTCACGCACATGCTGGAAATGGCTCAGGCAAGTGCGATCATCGGTGCCGGCTCGAACTTCAACCTGTGGGCTGCTTTTTTTGGGCAGGTTCCGCGGATCACTTACCCAAACCAAGCGATTGTCGTGGTAAATGACGATCCAACCCGCGAAACGAGTTTCCGCGATAATGCGTCCCTTCCTGACGCCTTCGTGAATCACGTGAAGGACCAGTTCATGCGGCGAGAAAAGCAGGGCGAACTAACGTAGCCAGTGCAAGCCGTAACAGCACTATGATTTTCGATGTCCGGTCTTTGCCGGTTTGCAGACAAGGGGTGCGGTGATTCTCAGGTCGTTTATTGGTTGGAACAGGGACGCCGCAGCATGGCTCGAACGCCGCTTTCCCAGAGTTTTCGGCGCGCCGTCTTACAAGGCGGAGCTTGAGCGGCGCATTGCCGAGGATGTTGCGCGCCTAAAGCCGTCGGCCATCCTCGAGGTCGGCGGTATCGACAGGCCGCTTCTGGAGCGAAGTACCAGTTTCACCTATATCGGTCTCGACATCGAGGAAAAACCGGACTGCTATCGCATCTACGACCAATTTGTCGTCCAGTCGATCGAGCAGCCCGTTGATGTCGAAGCGGACATGCTCATTTCGATCACCTTGATGGAGCACGTGCCCGACAACAGGGCGGCGGCGCGCTCGATGTTTTTGGCGCTCCGGCCGGGCGGCGTAATGCACCACTATGTCCCGTCGAAGTGGCATCCCTATTCAGTGGCATTGCGGATCGTCGGACCCGTTATGCAGAGATGGCTGATCCCATACCTCAGGCCAGCGGCAGTCGGAGTTACCGGCTATCCGGCGTTTTTCGACCATTGCTCCCCTTCGGATATGACTAAACTGTTTCGCAGTCAGGGATTCGAGCAGGTGGACGCCAAGTCGTTCTACCGTGCCAGCGACTATTTTGCCTTCTTCTTGCCCGCGTACCTTTCCGTCGCTCTGTTCGAGAATCTCTGCGCATTGCTGAACTGGCGCATCTTCTGTTCCGGCTTCGTCATCAGCGCTACAAAACCCACCCGGTAGCAAGACGGAATTATGCGACTTTTTCAGAATTCTGGGATTGCCCCAAGCTATAGGCCCCGCCTTACCGGCCTCGTGGCGGGGATCAGCAGCTTCGAGCAGCAGAAGGGCGTGTTTCTGAACGATCGCTACGGCGCGGCACATATTCTGTTGCCGATTCTGGAGCGCAGTCCGGAGGTGTTCTTTACCAATGGCGACGACGAATCGCTGCAGCGGGCGTGGGCACGCGAAAACGGGCTGGGCAACGATACGCCGCTGGCCGACATCCTTCTTGCCCAGATCGAGCATCACAAGACGGATGTCTTCTACAATCTCGATCCATTTCGCTACGACGCCGCTTTTGTGAGCCGCTTGCCTGGGCACGTGAAACGCAAGATTGCCTGGCGCGCCGCGCCAGGCAAGATTGACTTTTCCGGTTATGATCTCGTGCTGTGCAATTTTCCGTCGATGCGGCAGCTCTGGGAAGAACAGGGCGCCATGACGGCTCACTTTTTTCCAGCTCACGATCCGGAACTCGACAGCGTGGCCGAGAATCGGAACAGGGATATCGATGTTCTTTTCTTCGGCGGCTACAGCCGCCATCACCAGCGCCGTAGGCAGATACTGGAAGCGGTCGCCCGTCTTGCCGGCCGCCGCCGGGTTGTTTTCCATTTGGATCTGTCACGGTATACGCCGCTTGCGGAGACGCCGCTTGGCTGGTTCGGTCCTCTGAAAGCGGTGCGCCGCCCGCCCGCGATCCGCAACGTCAGTGCGCCTCCCGTGTTCGGGCGCGCAATGTACGAACAGCTTGGACGAGCCAAGGTCGTGGTCAATGCCTCGATCGATATGGCAGGCCCGGACCGTGGCAATATGCGTTGTTTCGAAACCATGGGGGCCGGAGCTCTGTTGGTCTCTGACTCCGGCAGTTATCCCGCACCCATGCGTGACGGGGAAACCATGGCGGTCTATGAGCAGCCGCAGGACGCATCGGAAAGAATCGAACGGCAGTTGAACGACGGAAGCTGGGACGCGATCGGCTGGGCCGGGCACCGCGCAATTCGTGAAGAGTACAGCAAGAAACGACAATTTGAGCGTTTTCTCGAACTGTTATAGCGGATGATTCGATCGCCGAACCGCTGCAAGCCTATAGCAATCGACTGCACCGAGGCGCAGCGCTGGCAGTGCGCGACCGACACGTAGCCAGTACGATCTTTGCCGTCGGTGAAGTGTGGTCGGCAATCATGCAAAATCTGTTTCTCTCGGGCGTCGATAAGCTCCGCTACAGGCTTTGACGCTAGGCCGAAACCGTGCCGTTGATCCGGTTGCGGAAGGCGACCGTCCGTCGCTCGAAGAGCAGATAGAAAACCAAACACACTGCGAAGCAGACGGCACCCTTGACGACCAGCGATGTGGTGCCTCCGTCACCCAACCCTGGTGCCGTGGGCATGTAGTTGGCGGTCAGGTAGACGAGCACCGGATAGTGAAAGATGTAGAGCGAGTAGGACATCGCGCTCAAGCTTCGGATCGGCCACGCCGCGGGCTCGAGGACGCGATTCGCCCGCTCGTGACAGAGGGCCGGAAGGAGTGCGGCGAGCCCGGCGCACATGATCGCATCGGCCGGGCCCGTTGCGTGTCCGGCCCAAGGCCCGCCATCCGACATCATTTGCGAAACAAAAATGCCGCCTATGAAAGCTACTACCCCTGTATATGCGACCCACAATGATCGCGGCGGGTAGGCGGCCACGAGCGCTCCAAGCAGCCAAAACAGCAAGTATTGAGCTTCGAGGACGCTGAAGACCAAGCCGGCGGCGCCGAGCCCGAAGAACGACCAGGCGGGCAGAGAGCGTCGCGAAAACGCGTATCCGGCGCAGCCCATCAGCACATAGAACCAGATCTCATAGGCAAGGCTCCATAGCGGTGCGTTAGCCTGCACGGTGGGGACGACGATGCCGTTGAGGCCGGCGATATGTGCGACAACGTCCTGGATCGGAAAGGCAGAGCCAACGCTGATTGCGACAAGGGCCGTCAGCAACAGGGCTGGTATTAGCGGAAGGAATATCCTGGTCGCCCGATCGACGGCATAGCGCGGGAGATCGAAGCGTCCATCCCGCACATGGCGGATGACTTGCCCGCCCACGAGAAATCCGCTGAGGACGAAAAACACCATCACCGCCGGATGTCCGGGACGAGTGACGGCGTAAAACAAAGCAGTGATCAGACCCTGGTCGGAGGCCGGCAGCGCGCCGTAGGCGGGCAGCGAATAGCCCCGCAGATGTGCCATCATGACGACCAGCGCCGATGCCCCGCGCAGCAGGTCGAGCGCCAGGAATGAGGGGCGGGAGGGCGAATTAGCTATGGACGCACCTTTTTGGCGGCGGTAAGGCTTGGACGATACGGTATCTACGCCGCATATCAGTTCGACAAGGACGGGGCAATTGGAATACCTGCGACCGGAGAATATTAGCTACGCGCGGATGTTCGTCCTGCTCTGGGTGGCTGTCTACGTCATCATGTTTGTGGATGTCTATATCGATTGGGCATCTGTCAGTTTCTTTTATCTCGGGTTTAGCTATGTCTACAACGCAAATGATTCCGTTCTTGCTTATTGTATTATAGCTGCATTTGCTTTTATCCTTCCAATTTCAATTAAGAGGTATTCCGATTTTTTTTGCTGGATGCTGTATCTGACGCTTTTTATCCCATCGATTCTCATCGTAGCAAGGCAAGGATATACATCATTTGACGCATCATGGCTGATTGTTTCAGTGGCTGCGTCATTTTTTCTGATATTCTACATCCCGAAGATGATCCACTTCAAGTCGTATTCACTCATTCGTCAGGTTTCGGTAACAACTTTCTTCTTTTTCTTCCTCGCGTTCTATCTGGCTGCCATAACCTTCTATATCGCGACTTACAGGGGGATGATGTCATTCTCCGGCATGGACGAAATCTACGACCAGCGCGCCAAGTTTGGCGCCGCGCAGACGAGCACACTCGCGCTCTATCTAACGGGGTGGCTGTCCAATGCGATGAACCCCTATCTTCTGGCGGTTGGACTGTTTGATCGAACGCGGCGCTGGGCGATAGCACTCGGGCTTGTGGGGCAGATACTGGTCTTCATGGCGTTCGCGGGAAAGATGATGCTCGTGATCCTGATCGTGACGTTCGGCTTTTACTTTTTCGTCATCAACAGCAAGGGCCGCATTGCAACGTCCCGCCTTGCGTTCGGATTTGTGGCGCTGACATTTTCCGCGCTCGCAATTCTTATAGCTACAGATTACCAGCCGGTTGGATCGGCCATGGATGCCGTCGCGCTGATCTATATGCGGACCCTTGGCATTCAAGGTGCGATGACCGGCGTGTATGCGGATGTGTTTTCCGTCAATCCGTTGACCTACTGGTCACATGTAAACATCATCAACATGATCATCGACTATCCATACAAGGTACCGCTCGGATATGTCGCTGGCGCCCATCTCGTCGGAGGAAGCGGGTTCAACGCCAATGCCAATTTCTGGGCCACGGACGGCGTAGCAGCCTACGGTTTGGCGGGCGTGGTGATCATGGGGGCGGTTCTCGGCCTGCTTCTCGGCTTGGCCAACAAGGTCGTGACCCCGGACCGGTTGCCGTTCGCAGCGACCGTTTCGATCCCGTTCATCATGTCTCTTGGAAACTCGTCGCTCTTCACCAGCCTTATCACCGGCGGCGGTCTGATTATGATCATGATGATAGCTTATGGCGTGCCGCAGCCCCAGGCGTCACGCAAGCAGGGGGGGGCCTGTCGGGATCACGCCATGCCGTCCCGACTTTCCTGATGAAGGCCAGGCTCCTCTTATCCGCGCTTGGCGAGGATCGTTTTCTGGTCACCCTGGCTGGCGTTCCCTGGTCGGCTGGTCGGCGCACGAGCAAGCCGATCGTTCTCCTCGTATGGACTGACAATAGCAGACTGAGAAGGAGGCTTGCTGGCGGATTTATATAGGTCGTAGGAGAGACCTGTTCGCTCACCCCGTCTCGACCCATCCTCCGTGCTGCCACTGCCACTCTCGGTGCCCTCCCGCGCCCGGCGCTAGATTCTGAATGCGGGCGCCTGGAAAGCCCGGGAATGTCGGCCGGACGGTCCCCACTGAGGCTGGGACGGGGCGGGTGTGGGAGTTCTCAGCGTGGACGTTCGTCAACGATCCGATAAAACCCCGGGTGTCCATCGTGGTGCCGACTTTTTGGCCGGCGATGGTCAAGCCGTCGACGATCATCGCGCCGGCGCCAAAGCAGCGGAAAGCGCTATACCCCTCCGTACCGCCACCTGACAGCACCAGCCGCATGCCTTGGATCGTCATCCGCCCGCCAAATTGAGTGGCCTGGAACGGTGTCCCACGCGACGTGCAGATCACGTTGCTGAAACTCCAGTTTCGAGCCGGCGTGGGTGAGGCGGACACAGCCACCGCGGTGAGGGATTTGGTGGCGAAGTTACAATCGGCGATATGCACGTCGTTGACATAGTGAATGGTGTCGTTTGGGGAAAGGAGTGCATGCGCCGTCGCATCAGCGGCGACCCGCGCCCCGGTGATCGTCACTCCGCCGACCCCGGCGCTAGCGCCTTGCAACAAGATACCAGCCTTGGACGCCTCGGCGCATTGCACGCCCTCGACACGAACATTGGCCCCACTGCCGCGGATTCCGAGATAGAGGTCCGTCACGTTGTTGTTGAATGTTCCGCCTGAAATCACGACGTCTCGGACGCTGTTTATTGATATCCCGGCCTTGGGCAATGTCCAGTCGGCGGTGCTGGTCTGTCCGCGCACCGTCGCGTTCTGGATGACCAGGCCGGAGCCGTTGACCGCGTAGATGCCATTGTCGCGCGGCGATATCAGAACGGGATCCGTGACGCGTATGTTGCGGTTGTTGGCGCCATAGATCTGCAGCGCGTAGCAGCCGGTGTCGTCATGGCCTCCCATCAGTCCGGCATTGTGGACGACGGCGCTGCGGATCTCGCTGTCGTGGACATTGTTGTCGAAGATGATGCCTTGCTTGATGTGCGTCGCTTCGGCGTAGAAGCCGGTGACGATGGCGTCACGAACGATCGCCCGGGCTGCATCGGCGGCTTCGGATGCCACGCTGCTGATGTTGACGACGGCTGAGTTGGCGCCACGGTTGGCCGGGTCGAGCGAGTTGCCCGGCCGCGAAATGCCCCGCAGGCCGTTGATGCGTATATGCCGCACCTCGAGACTGGAAGGATTTTCATTGTAGACGAAGACCCACCACGGTGCCTTAAAATTCTGAAGTTCGACAGTGTCTATCGTGAACGTATCGATGCTGGCCGTTGCGGCAGCGCTAAGGGCGAACTTCATGAAGGCGCCGTTGTTGTAGCCGTTCGACATGCTATTGCCGATGACGGTCAGATCGGCGACGGAGACCTTGGAGACGTCGACAGCGCTAAAAACATAGAAGGTATGGTCCGATCCGGTAATGTTGATGATCGATCCGTTGCCGTCGATGGTGCAGTTGGCCGGTACCGCGATCCCCGGATGGCCCAGCGCTTTCAGGTCCGTCGAGGACCAGTTATAGGCCCTGCGGCGGAACATCAGGGTCCCGCCTCCCATCGATTGGATCCGGGCAAGGGCGCGTGCGCAAGCGGCGACATCGGTCCCGTCGTCCCCGAAGACGACAAGACCACCACTAAGCGCCTGCGTCGAGCAGGTGTGTTCAGGCATGCGACTCTGGAATTGACCGATGGGCGAGGCGGCTGATCCGGCGGTCAAGGCCGCAAGCGCCCCAGCTCCTGTCAGCAGACGGCGGCGGGTCAGGGAGAGCTTGTTATCGGCGATCATTGCGAGGCTCGCACCTTTCTTCAATCGCGCCGCATTCGGCGCCCTTCGTCACCGCAGGAGCGTTCACCGGTCGAGTGCCAGCCGAACGCCCCTACACCGATCCGGCTGGACGGCAGGGACGCTCGACCGGCCAACCTACGAGGACCGAGATGTGGATAATCAGAAACCGAAATTGCGGCGAGGTGAGGGCCTTTTTGGAGAGCCTGACCGTCGATGCAGAAAAGCTCAGCGCTGCGAGGCCAGCGCTTGGCTGAAGATGGCACGGAAACGGAACAATTCCGCCTTTGCGATGTGACTGGCGTCCGCAAACATGGATCGTCCTTCCAGAACATAACGGCATCGACTTGTGTCACACAACACCCTGTCCGGACGCGCGAAGCCGATGTCGTGTCGGCTCTCGAAATGTTGGATGATTGCCCCGTATTGCCGCTGGAATTCCTCGGCCGGCAGAGAGGCCGGTTTGTCCAGCGGCCGGCCGAAGGCGAGCTCGCGGCTCATTTCGGAAGGAAGATCCCAGCCTGGATAGGCGATCGGGCCGATCAAAACGACTTTCTTGCCAAATCCCCGCAGCCGGCCGATCAGGTCATCGAGCCCGCCGACGAGTGCCCGGTTATTGCTGTTGTCGACAGTCTTGCCGTTTGCATCGACCAGCGCATCCGCGGCATGTTCCCACGTTAAGCCAAGGATGACGGTCCCGGTGTTTGCCAGCTTGCCGAGCTCGGCTAGGTTGCCGGCGGCAATATCGACGCACTCCCGCGAGATGTTGACGGACACCGTCGGCAGACAGCCGTTCGCCGGGACCAGCAGGCCGGGCAGGCCCGCCTCGGCAAAGATCGACTCCCAGACAGGCGCATACATTTGTGCATGCGAGTTTCCCAATAGAACAACTCTCGCATCGGCAGGATTGCGCGACGGGAGATTGAGCACGCAAGCGCGCGACTGGCCTAAGCGAAGGAAATTCGAGACGGGGCAGCGATAATTGGTGCCGACGGCAGCGTTGATGGACGCAGCTTGGCCGCCCATGCGGCCGGGCAGCCCGTTTGACCAGATCAGCACCGACGCCGCCACCGCGAGCGCCGCGGCGCCGGCGGCGGCGGAGAGAAACACGGCTCGTGCCGCGATGGTTCGGCTGCGGAAGGGACGCTCGACATATCGCCAGGAGAGGATGGCGCAGATCGTCATGCCGGCGACGGCAACGGCCATCTCGCCGAGATTGAGATCACGGACCAGATAGTATTGCGAGAAGACGATGAACGGCCAGTGCCAGAGATAGAGCGAGTAGGAGATCAACCCGACAAAGGTGAGCGGGCCGAATGCCAGCAATTGGCTGATGGGCGATTGCTTGCCCTGACCGGCGGCAATCACCAATGCCGTGCCGATCACCACCGGCAGGGCGACGGGAATGGAACCGTATTTCTGCAGGGGGCTGATGAGGCCGATGACAATCGCGGCCGCTCCGATCGGTCCGAGCAAGGCGGCAACCGCTCCTCGCGGCATCAGGCGGAGTGGCAGAAGTGCAGCCATGGCACCGGCGCCAAGCTCCCACGCCCGAGTCGGTAGCAGGAAAAACGCAGGCGATGCGCCGCCGATCTTGAGGGCCAGGATATTGAACGCCAGGGACAGAACCGTGAGCAGGGCGATTGCGGGAAAAGTTGCACGCGGCCAGAAGCGCGCGAAAGCCGCAATCAAAAGGGGAAAAATGATATAGAACTGTTCTTCGACGCCCAATGACCAGACATGCAGGAGCGGTTTGGCTTCGGCAGCTCTCGAAAAATAGTCCGTGTCTCTCCAGAAATAGACATTTGCCACGAAGCCGAGCGTGGCGAGCATGCTCTTTCCATAGCCTAGCAAGTCGGCTGGCAGCAGCAAGACGATCGCGGCTAAGGTGGTGAAAAACAGCAGGAGGAGAAGAGCCGGCATGATCCTGCGGATTCGCCGCTCGTAGAACCGTAAGATCGAGAACTGCCCTTTGAGCGCTTCACGCCATAAAATCAACGTGATCAGATATCCGGAGAGCACGAAAAAAATGTCGACGCCCAGATATCCTCCCGGCAACCATGATCTTGACAGGTGAAAAGCTATCACCGAAATGACGGCAACCGCGCGCAGGCCATCGACGTCCGCCCGATAGCCAATGAGGTGCGAATCCGCACTTCCGACTCTGGTGTGCATGTTGAGTGTTCAGGTCCCCGAGGCAGTGACCCCGTCTATAGAAGAACCAGAGCCGGGGCGCTACTCTAAGCTGCTACGATAATCGCCATCCGCGGAAGGGACTTCGGGAGAGAGACTCAGCTAGATACTACGAAGGGATGAGCCAGCGAGTTTTGCGCGGTCGAAATTCACGCGGTTCGAATTCTCGTGATCTGAACTTGACGAGCCCGGAAACGGTAGCGTAGCTGAATGCTCAGAACAACCTCCTGACTAAAGCGTGATCGACGCGTTGCTGCAAAAGTGACAGAGGCTTGAGCCGTGCTTCTCGACGCTGATAACTATCCTGGAACGGTGGAAGGGCGAAGCATGCGGGCTTACGACCGAAGCGCTATCGCACTGGTCAAGCTAAGCCTTGGCGGTGGCCATCGTGGGCAATCTGATCTGGCGGGAGAGCGAGATCATTGTGATCAAGAACGCGCCACCTCACGCAGTTGTCGTCGGAAAGTCAGAGAGAAGGTTTCACTCGATGCCTGAAGCGGCCATGACTTGGGAAGACGCCGTGCGCTGGTGCATGGCCGAGCCTTCGATGAAGGAGCTCGCTCGCGCTGCCTATTTCGACGAGCCGGTCGTGGCCGCAAAGCGCTATCACGAAAGTGCAGAGTTCCAGGCGGTTCGCAGCATGATCCCGCGCGAGGCGGGCCGTGCCCTCGACCTCGGCGCTGGCAACGGTATCCTCTCCTATGCCCTGGCGCGCGAAGGCTGGTCGGTAACCGCCGTCGAGCCCGATCCCAGTGCACTTGTCGGTGCTGCTGCAATCCGGACGCTTGCTGAGAAGACAGGCACGAACATCGGTGTGATCGAGGCATTCGGCGAAGCTATTCCGTTGTCCGCCGCCGGCTATGATCTGGTCGTTGCCAGGCAAGTGCTTCATCATGCGCATGACCTACCGGCATTCTGCCGCGAAGTTGTGCGGCTCGCCCGCAAGGGCGCGACGTTCCTGTCGTTGCGCGACCATGTGATTTCCGGACCGAAACAACTGGAACCGTTTCTGCGCGCTCATCCGTTGCATCATCTCTACGGCGGGGAGAATGCCTTCACGCTGGCAGACTACCGCGCTGCTCTCGAAGGGGCAGGGCTGACGATCGATCGTGAAATGAACTCTTTCCAATCGGTTGTGAATTATGATCCGATGACAGCATCCGAAATTCGCGAGAGGCTCGCTGCGGCCTTCGGTCCCCTGTCGGGGCTCGCGCGCTTGACTTTGTCCCCGCTACCCTTCGGTGCCGTTGCCGGTGCTGCGGCACTGCTTGACCGTCGGCCCGGGCGGCTGGTGTCTTTCCTTTGCCATAAGCAAGGGAAGGGCTGATTTGGTGGCGCAGTTGAACGAGGCAAAGCCTGTCTGGGTAACTGGAGCCGGTGGCTTCATCGGCCTGTACCTGTCGCGATTTCTTGCCCAGCAGGGCCACGTTGTCCTTGGCTTCGGCCGAAGCAAAGCGTCTGGGTTCACCATCGCAACTGGCGGCGCTTTTTTTTCCGGCGGGGTGACCGCGGAAACAATGGGCGCTGCTCTAGCCGCATATGGTCGCCCGGCAGCCGTATATCACCTGGCAGGCGGCTCTACGGTAGGCCGGTCGATTGCCGAGCCGCTGAAGGACTTTGAACAAAGCGTCGGTTCCACGGCTTGTGTCCTCGATTTCCTGCGTCGCCACGCACCCGGGGTCTCCGTCGTTCTGGCATCCTCCGCTGCCGTTTATGGCGGCGGCCATTTCGGCCCGATCGGGGTCGACGCCGCGCTCGATCCCTATTCCCCTTATGGCTATCACAAGCGAATGGTGGAGGAACTCGGCCGGTCATACTGCGCGGCATACGGGCAGCCGGTCTCTGTGGCACGGCTTTTCTCTGTCTACGGCGAGGGACTGCGCAAGCAACTTCTCTGGGACCTCTGCGGCAGGCTCGCGGCAGGCGAAACCGACATTGTGCTTGGTGGCACCGGAGCGGAAATGCGGGATTGGCACCATGTCTCGGATGTCGTGCGATTGATCCATCGCGTCTTGCCCGCCAATGCAGCAAATTTCGCGGTCTATAATGGCGGTGCCGGCGCCGCCGCGTCCGTCAGCACGATTGCTGGGATGGTCTTGGAAGCCTGGGGCGGGAAGCATCGCCTCGCGTTTTCGGGAGAATCCCGGCCGGGCGACCCTGTCAATCTGATCTCGGATCCCTCCGGCGTCCCGGAGGGACTTCGGTTGCAGATGCCGCTCGGCAAGGGCATTGCGGGATATGTCGATTGGTATCGCGCCGAGGTTCTCGGCGAGCCGGTCGGCGATTTGCGACGCTTCGCGCCTTGATCACCGTCGGCTTCACGCTCATTGGCCGCGGGACGTGGTCCGGCGGCGAGTCCTATCTGCGCAATATGCTGAGCGTCATCGCCTCGGAGTTGGGCGGCAAGGTTCAGGCGAAGCTGTTTTTGACGCCCGAGCAGCATTCAACTGTTGGCGCGTCCTTTGATCATACGTTGGCTGCGCCTGCTATCGTTGATGAGCGGGTGATAAGCGCCGGGCTCGACAAGCGAGGGCTGATCGCACTCGCTGGCGGAAGCGATCGGGCTTTTGCCGATCTTATGGTCGCACACGCTGTCGATCTCGTATTTGAAGTCGCTCAGTGGTTAGGCAACCGATTTCCACTGCCGGTCATTTCGTGGATTCCAGATTTTCAGCACCGTCGCCTGCCGCATCTGTTTCCGCGTCGCGCCTGGTGGCGCAGAGATCTCGGGTTCCGTCTGCAGACGTCCGGCAACCGCACCATAATGCTCTCTAGCGAGGATGCGCTCGCCGATTGCGAAACATTCTACCCAGCCTCGCGCGGCAAAACTGCCGTGGTGCGCTTCGCCATCGATCTCGATCCAGGCGCCGTCATGGCGCGCACCGACGCGGCACGCCGGGCGCATGATCTGCCCGAGCGCTTCTTTTTCCTGCCCAACCAGTTTTGGATGCACAAGAATCACGGGCTGGTCGTCAACGCGTTGAGGCATATAGACCGACTTGGGGCGTTGGGCTCGTTGCCGCCGATAATCCTCACCGGGCGCACGACCGACCCGCGCGACCCGACCTTGTTCAAGCGTCTGATGGGCCTTGCGCAAACGTATCGGGTCGAGAGCCATTTTCGACACCTCGGATTGATCCCCTATGACGACGTCGTCGCCCTGATAGGTGCAACGGACTGTCTGATAAACCCGTCCCATTTCGAGGGGTGGTCGACCACCGTTGAAGAGGCGAAATCCCTGGGCGCGCCCATGTTGCTGTCCGACATACGGCTGCATCGCGAGCAGGCTCCGGACGCGCTCTTCTTCCCGCCGGACAACGCCGAAATCCTGGCGCGGCGTCTCCTTGAAATCGGGCAGCGCCCGACTGTTGTCCGCGACAGTGTCACCGTGCTGCAAGGCCGGCAACAGGTCCGCCGACGGGATTATGCGGCAGCACTCCTTGCCTTGTTTGAAAAGACCAAAACCGCCGCGCGTTAATTTTATTGAATCGGCAGTGGGAAATTGTCGATCGGGAAGATGGCCGTACTTGCGTTCATAGCGTTGGCGTTTGCGGGCGGCTTTCTTTTCATCGTCATCAACAAGGGAACGAATATTCGCGCACAGGCGCCGAAGCCGGTGGATGCCCCACATCGTTCGATGGCAAGCTTGACGTCTAATCAGTCGACGATCTGCGGGTCGCCGGCCGCAAGATCGTGCTGTGCGGTGTCGCATTTACCAAGCCCCAGTCAATGCGGGTCATGGTCACCGAGGCCATGCGCCGGGACTATCAAGGACTCGCATTGACATGCAAACCCGTGGGCTTAGGGACACCGTGCGACGGCAATGTCGCGCCAAATTTCGTGACGCCGTCGTCGTGCAGTGCCTCACCTCCGACGGCACGGATCTGGCTGCAAAGCTCGTCGAGGCAGGCATTCTGTGCGTGCAGCCTGCGCAGGCGGGGTCGACCTACAAGGCTTGCGCGCCAGGTTCGTAGTTCTTGCCTCGAATGGAAGAAGGCTGGACGGACGATGTCACGACATTGTCGATTGCAAGGGTTTGTGTAGTGTGTCTGAGCGACTGTAGCGGCAGATCGGTCCGCCGGTAGCCCGCTATTACCCGGCTGTAAAGATGGCTCGTTACGATATTCTGACGGTGTGTTCTACCAACCACACCGAAACCAAAAATTATCTCGCATTTGCGAAATGGGTTGGAATTGGCGCAGAAAGCTGTTACGCGCTTTTGAGTACCTTAGCGGTTGGGTGGGCCTCAGGTAACGTGGGTCAGAAGGATTGATGCGGATGAACCTAGTTTTGAAAAGTGCGTTGGCCGGAGTTGTTGCGTTGGCCGGCTTCGCCCCGGTGTCGTCTTTCGCGCAGGATGGGTCGTGCACCTGTGCAGCTGCCTATAACGGCGTAAATCCGATTGGATCGCTCGGCAGCGTCAATGGCGACGTGATGATCTCGCAGGTGGCTGGCTATGGCCCGGCGCAAGCGGGCGGCGCGCTTGATTTCGGCAGCCGTGTCGTGGTTGGCTCCAAGGGCTCGGCTTCGGTTCAGGTTGGTGGCTGCAATGTGAGCGTCCCGGCGAATTCGACGCTCGATATCTCGCGTGTCGAGAATAAGATCTGCCTCAATGTCTTGGGTTCTGAGAAGACCGCCCAGACGGGCAATACCAACAGCACCAACTACACGCCGGCCCTTATTTTTGGCGGCATGGCTCTTGGGGCTGGTGTTCTGGCTGCAACGGCGGACAAAGATCACGGCGTCAGCAATTGAGCTGGCTGTAGATAGCGGGATAATGGCAGCGGAGGCGCAGAGTGCTTCTGCTGCGCGCCTGTTGTTGCTGACACGAGTGCCTTGGGCTAAACGTTGGAGTAACGATCGGAGAGGCTTAGGCCCAAGGCGGCGTGCGGATGTCTGATGCCGGCGGATATGACGGCATGAGGGCCGGAGCGCCTGTCCATCCGGGCATTTGTACGCGACGGGGCCGAAACCTTCGGTTTTGCGGCGTGTAGGCGTGAATTGCAGGCTCGCATTGTGGCGACGATCAAAGTCGATTCAGTTGTAGGCGGCATGAGCGGAGCGCTGGATACGTTAGGCGTAAGACTTGGCCTTGCTCCAGTTCTGTTGGGCGGCGCTGATATCGGTGATGCGGTGGTGATCATCGGCCTGCATGATGACGACTCTGTCAGCCAGTAGCTGGAACCTGGCATTCATCCTATTGCATGAGCTTGACAAGCGCGTCGCTCGCAGCCCTGCGGGTGACGCATTTTCGGTTTTTCGCGATGACGCCGCCATGTTGCTTCGTTGTAGTCACAAACGCCCATGATCGATCTGCATTCCCATATCTTGCCTGGCCTCGACGACGGCTCGCCCAGCCTTGCCGAATCGCTGGAAATGGCTCGACTGGCGGTGGCCGACGGAACAACCCACATGGCGTGCACACCACACGTGACGCCCGGCGTATACGAAAATGGAACATCGAACATTGTTCGGGCGGTTCAAGAGTTACACCAGGCGCTGCGCGACGCCGCCATACCACTTGCTCTCTACGTCGGTGCAGACGTTCACATAGCGCCGGATCTTCCGGACCAATTGGCGGCGGGCAGCGTGCCGACCTTAAACAGGTCCCGCTATTTTCTGTTCGAACCGCCGCATCATGTTCTACCTCCACGAATGGAGGGTCTTGCTCTACGCCTGATAAATGCCGGCTTTGTCCCGATTCTTACTCATCCTGAGCGTTTGACCTGGATCAAAACGAATTATGACGTTATCGAGAGGTTAAATGCTGTCGGCTGCCTTATCCAGCTTACCGCAGATTCGATTATTGGTGCTTTTGGACGCACGGCGCTTTACTATTCGGAAAAGCTGATTGACGAAGGCAGGGTGGATATCATCGCATCGGATACCCATAGCGCTACGCGCCGGCGTCCTGGGCTTTCGCAGGCGGTTGCTGCTGCTGCCAAGCGGTGCGGGGAAGACGAGGCCCGCAACATGGTGTTGAAACGTCCAGGCGAAATATTGGCGAACCGGACCATCGAGGCGGTGGGAAAAGCGCGTCCGAAAAAGCCAAACACCGCCAACAGTGGCCGTTTTGGAGGATTTGGTCGCTTGTTCAAGGGCGGGACAGCGTGATGGGAATTTTTCGTTTCGCAAGAAACCATGTGGGCACTACATCCGTCGTGCTCGCTTCTTTAGCAATGTCGGCCTGCACGAGTACCTCGTCGACGACACCGTCTTCGTCGAGTTCGGTCGATGCGCTGCAATTGACGTCATCGTCGACGCCACTTGGGAGCGGTGGCGCTCTGCAGGTGGTAAAAGACCTGCCTGCGCCACAAAACACCCAGAACGGCAGCGAGCAGCCTTTGTCTCCGAACGATGTGCTCGAGGTGAATGTGTTCCAGGTCGATAATTTGAACAGAACCGTTCAAGTCGACGCCGGCGGACAAATTTCGCTTCCGCTTATCGGCACTGTCACCGCGGCAGGAAAAACCGTTCGCCAACTAGAGCAGGAAATCGAAACTGCCTACGGTTCCAATTATCTGCAGTCGCCCGACGTGACGGTTTTCGTAAAGGAATCGATTGGGCAACGCATAACCGTTGACGGAGAGGTCAACAAAGCCGGCATATATCCGGTGTCGAGCAATTCTTCGCTTCTGGACGCAATCGCTCTGGCAGGAAATTTCAGTCCGATAGGAGACGCAAAGAAGGTCTTCATCTACCGTAACATCGGCACGAATACGCTGGTCGCCAATTACAATGTGGAAGCCATTCGTGCCGGCAAGGCCCGTAACCCGCGCATCTACGGTGGCGACAAGGTCGTCGTCTTCGCGTCAAGCTCGAAGATAGCGGTGAACAATCTCAAGGACGCGCTCGGCATAGCCTCAAGTGCAGCCCGAATTGCCGTGGTTCCGGGGTTATAGGTCGCAGCCGAGCAGAATATACTCGAAATCTAGGAACACCTCGCGCCATGCTCGATCGCAACAGGCAGCAAATTGCAGGTCCAGGACATGGCCAGGCTTTGTCCGCCGACCTCTATTATGACGGTGGGCAAAACTACAGCCCTTATGGCCGAGACTATTCGGAGCAGGAACAGGGTTTCAATCCGCTCAAGCTGCTCTTCTACGTCGTCCAGTATAGGTGGCTGTTCGTCATGATGGTGGCAGCCGGGCTTGTTGCAGGCCTCATTGTTACGATGATGCAGACGCCAAAATACCAGGCAACGACGCAATTGGAAGTGCTGGTCCCCTCCGCCAAGGTCTTCCAGGACATCGAGGTCGTTTCTGAAAATGCGGATGTACGGGCCTTCCTGACCGCACGTGAGAAGCTCAAAAGCCGGGCATTGGCGCAGCGCGTTGTGTTCCAATTGGGCTTGAGCGAAAAACCGGACTTCCTTTTCCCTACGCCGAACTTCTCGCTCTCCAATATCTTCTATCGCGCCTTCGGAATCTCCAAGTCACCTTCCATCGAACAGAAGACGCCCGAAGAACGTGAAGAGATCGCGATAAAGCGCATTCTGAATGAACTCACGGTCAATCTGGTCACCAACACGAGTCTGCTGTCGATCACTTTCGCCGATCAGAACCCGAAATACGCAAGCGATGTCGCCAACCAGGTCGCGCAAAGCTTTATAGATCAGCGCCTCGACCAGACCAGCGAAACGTCCGACCTAGCGCGCCAGTTCATCCAGGAGCAAGTCTTGCAGGTGAAGCAAAAGCTTCAGAAATCGGAAGAGGAACTGGTAGCCTACGCCAAGGATGCCGGCATCACGGTAACCGGCGACGACAAATCCTTGATAGGCTCGAATATCGAGGCTCTGAACGAGGCACTTGCGAAAGCAATCCAGGACCGTCTCGATGCAGGACGGGCGGTGGACCAGATCGATAAAGGCCGCGGCTCGAGTCTCGGGCCGGTCTTGGAAAGCGAAGGCCTGCAGAAGCTGAGCGACAAGCTTGCGGACTTGACGAGCCAGTACCAACAGAAGCTGGGTATTTTGAAACCCGGCTTTCCTGAAATGCAGCAGCTTCAGGCGCAGATTAAAGAGTTGCAGCGGCTCTACAACAATGGCGTTCTGGCCATTACGGATTCGCTACGCTTGAAATATCAGGAGGCGCAGAACAAGGAAGCTGACCTCAAGAGCAAGCTTGCTGAAATGGAAAAGCAGCAGGTCGTGTTCAACGATAAGAATATCAAATACACGATCTTGAAGCGTGAGGTCGATTCGAACCGGTCGCAATACGACAGTCTTATTTCCAAGCTCAACGAAGTCGGCGTCAGCTCGGAATTGAAGACACAGAGTGCAGCCATCGTTGATTTTGCTGCGCTCCCAGATCGCCCATACTCTCCACGTCTCAGCATCAATCTTGCTATCGCGCTATTTCTTTTCGTTGTCCTGACCGCGACGATAATTTACATCATGGAGCTGTTGAACAACACCTTCACCAATCCCGAGCAGATCGAAAAGGAACTCGGGCTGCCGATGCTCGGCATATTGCCGCTCGTCGACGACCGCGAACTCATGGCCAGCATCACCGATCAGAAATCCGGGCTCTCTGAGGCTTACCGCTCGCTCCGAACGTCGTTGCAATTCTCCGGCGCCGAAGGAGCACCACGTTCATTGCTGGTGACAAGTTCCGAGCCCGCGGAGGGCAAGTCGACGACATCGTTCAAGCTCGGGCAGGACTTTGCGGCACTCGGTGCAAGGGTTCTCATTGTCGACGGAGACCTTCGGAAACCGAATCTTCATCGCCTGTTTGGTCTCGACAACACAATCGGCCTGAGCAATTTGCTGACGAACACTGTCCGCAAAGAGGACCTGGCGAGCATTTTCAGGGCAACGAAGTATCCAAACGTCACCGTTTTGACTTCTGGGACGATTCCCCCAAATCCCGCGGATCTGCTCTCGTCACCGAAGATGGCTCTGATCATTACCAATCTCGGGAAGCGGTTCGATGTTGTAATCATCGACGCGCCGCCGATCGTCGGCCTCTCGGACGCGCCCATCCTCAGCCGGCTTGCCGAGGGTACATTGATGGTCATCTCCACCAATCAGGTGACACGCAAGTCTGCAAAGGCGGCATTGAAGCGCATGCGAGCCGCCGGTGCCAACGTTGTTGGAGCCGCGATGTCAAAATTCGCGGTGAACAAGTTCGACTATAACTACGCCTACAAGTACATGAATTACCAATATTATAACTATGGCGCAGATACAGCGAAGATTGAGGGCAAAGTGGATGATGGAGCAGACCAGCCCGCTTATGCGAAATCTCCGGCGTTCAAGCGTTTGGTTCGTCGCCTCCGTTCTAGTATTGGCAGCTTCGTCGATCGGGCTAAGTCGGCTACTTGAAACGGAAACACCAGCCGTTTCTCTAGCGCTGGATCCGCTGAACGTCGATGCGCTGATAAGCGAGATTACCGATGATCTGAGCGATACGAATAGCACTCCGGATCTCGAGGGCTTGCTTGCTAAGGCCAAGGACGCGCTTCGTTTCAACTTGGCCGACGCACGCCTCTACAGCCTGATCGGCGAGATCAAATATCGACAAGGCGAGAAAGACGAAGCCTATGAGTTGTTCGACCAGGCTCGTAAGTTATCCAAAACGGAAATCCATGCGCTCCAGAGGTCTATTGGCCATTCGACGGAGACGAGTGATTTGTCGAAGGCCGTCGGCGAAATCGACATATTGCTGCGGCGGTGGCCAGACCAATTTCCGGCGATCGCCGATGGCCTGCCGGCGATCCTTTCGAATCCCGACGGATATCAGGCCATGCTGACGGCTATTACGGCGGAGACGCCTTGGAGACCCAGCCTCTTCGTTGCACTGGCCAATAATCCCAAGGGACTCGACTACGCAAACCGACTGCTGCTCGATCTGACTGGATCGAACGCGCGACCGAAATTGGGTGAGTTAGCCATTGTGATCAACGGTTACATCCGTCAAAGGGAATTTGAACAAGCATATCGGCTGTTTCTTTTCACCTTGTCTGACCAGGAGCGTAAGTTGGCCGGCTACGTCTTCAACAGCACATTCGAACCGATCCCCAGCGGCAGGCCGTTTGATTGGCAGGTCCATGATCAGTCCGGCCTGGAGGTGACGTTTGCGACATCCCAGGATGCGGTGGAGGGTGAGGGCGGGGCGACAGTCCGGTTCTTGAACACGCCGGTGAAGAATTCCGCTCTGCAGCAGTATATCGAGCTGCCTCCTGGATCCTATAGGATTTCTCTGGTTGCATCAGCGAGAAATCTCAAGCTTCCGAAGGAATTATTCTGGTCAATTAGATGTCCCGGCGGTGAAATCGCGCGCTTCAATATTCCCGAAGGCACATTCAATCGCCAGACCATGAGTCAAGATTTTTCGGTTGGTCCGGACACATGTCGAATGCAAGTGTTGAGGCTGGAGACTGCCGCCATTGCCGAGAGCTGGCGATTTCGATATGTCGGCACCTTGATAATGCACAAATTGAGCGTTGAGAGACTTCCATCTTGAACGACCGGCCGTCGGAATGGGATAAATATCTCCTCGGCACGGTCTTGTTTGTATCGCTGCTGATCGGCGGGGGTACAGCGAGCGGCCTTTACACAGACACTCTGATCGAGGTCACGGCAATTGTTTCGGCGGCGGCCGTCTTTTCGCAAACCCCCAGCCAAACAATCGCCCGGCCTGTTCTTTGGCTGCTGGTCTTCGCCGTGGCATTGATTGGTTTGCAAATCGTCCCATTGCCGGCAGCCATATTCAATGGGTTGCGGCCGGAGCTGTTGCTCGGACATCCCTGGGTTGGAGAAAGCCGATTTCGCTTCATCAGCGTTGGGGTCGGCCGCACGGTCGAATGCCTGCTTTATCTTCTGGCCGCTGCAGCGTTTTTTTTGGCCGCGTTGCGTTTGCGTGCCGAGCAGGTCAGCGCGCTTCTTCCATTCTTCTTCATGGGCGTCATCTGCAATGGATTGGCGGGAGCGATTCAATATTCGCTCTCAGACGACGTCGCTATCAAGGGACTGTTGCCTTTCACGATCAACGCCGGGCTTTTTGCGAACCGGAATCATTTTGCGGCTTTGCTCTTTGTCTCGATCCCCTTCGTCGTTTATCATGGTCTCTTCCGTGGGCGACTTTTGTCCGGGTCGCTTGGACTGGTCACACTTTTGCTGCTGCTTTTGGCAGCTGGTTCGCGTGCCGGTGTTGTGATCGGGTTGGCGATCACCGTATTGTCCGTGGTCTTTCTCTCAGCTCGCTCGAGGGTGAGCGGGTTCAGCGTTCTTCTGATTTTTGTCGGGCTTTCGATCTACACGATGGGCGCGTGGACGAAGATCGACGTGGAGGCAATCGATCCGGCGTTCGGGCGCGGAGAATTCGCCCGAACGACGATCAAGGGGATCGAGGACAATTGGTCGACCGGCGTCGGATTTGGGAATTTTCAAAATGCCTATCAAATATACGAAAGGGAGGGCATGATTTTCAGGCAATACGTCAATCATGCTCATAATGAATACCTTGAAATTACCTTCGAAGGGGGAATTCCTGCTATCCTGCTTATGGCAGGCTATTTCGTACTGCTTTTCGCTGCACTTGCCAGGGTTCGCCGTGACCCCCTTCAGAAGGCGGCATTCCTCTCTGTGTCTTTTCTTCTCATTCATTCGCTGGTCGATTATCCGCTGCGAACCGGGGCGCTGGCGATGACCTTTGCCTATATGAACGCCATCATCTTCCACAAAGGATTTGCCGAACGCTTGAGCCGCAAGAGCGAGATGATCGAGATCGATCACAACGGTGACAAGCTGTTTGTTCCCATCGGAACTTCGTCCTAGCGACCTCGTCGCCACGGCTGGCGCCGCCAGAACATGGCGGACCGCTGTGAGGCGAGCCGGCTCCTGGCTCTCGGGTTCCGAGGCTCAGGCAACATTTTCCTGCCACTACCAAGTGCAATCGTTCACTGAGCAGAAATTTCCCGATTTTGCCGGCCATACGGAAAATTCATTCCCGAACCATTCGGCCGCAAGCCTGTCTTGCATTGTTCTGGACCGCAACGATCTGCTAGAACGCCCGCACGAGAATAGATTGTCCGGAAGTGCAGTTTGAATCGGGCGGCTGAAGGTCGCCTCCGATGCAGCCCTTTCTGTGGATCGGTACGAAAGAACGCTCGCAGTCCATGAATATCGCACTTACGCACCTTCAGCGGCTTGAGGCTGAATCCATCCATATCTTTCGCGAGGTGGCCGCGGCCTTCGCCAAGCCGGTGATGCTCTATTCGGTCGGCAAGGATTCGTCCGTGCTCATGCACCTGGCGATGAAGGCATTCTATCCGGCCAAGCCGCCCTTTCCCTTTCTCCATGTCGACACGACCTGGAAATTCCGCGAGATGATCGCCTTTCGCGACCAGATGCAGCAAAAGCTCGGCTTCGACCTCCTGGTCCATGTCAATGAAGAGGGCGTGCGCGACAACATCAATCCGTTCGACCACGGCTCCAACACCCACACCCATGTAATGAAGACTGTTGCCCTGCGGCAGGCGCTCGACAAATACGGATTTGACGCAGCCTTCGGCGGTGCCCGTCGCGACGAGGAGAAGTCGCGCGCCAAGGAGCGCATCTTCTCGTTCCGCAACGCCCAGCACGTCTGGGATCCGAAGAACCAGCGGCCCGAGATGTGGAAGATTTTCAACACCCGCGTCGCTGCCGGTGAATCGATCAGGGTGTTCCCGTTGTCGAACTGGACCGAGCTCGACATCTGGCAGTACATTCTTCAGGAAGACATCCCGATCGTGCCCCTGTATCTGGCCAAGGAGCGGCCGGTCGTCGAGCGCGATGGCATGCTCATCCTGAGGGATGACGAGCGCATGCAGCTGCGGCCCGGCGAAACAGTGGAGAACCGGATGGTGCGCTTCCGCACGCTCGGCTGCTATCCGCTGACCGGCGCGATCGACTCGGAGGCCGACACTCTGGAGGCGATAGTCGGCGAAATGCTCACGGCGCGCACTTCCGAGCGGCAAGGTCGCCTGATCGACCGTGATGAAGCCGGCTCGATGGAAAAGAAGAAGCGCGAGGGGTATTTCTGAGTATGCGCCATATCATGGCCAAGAGCCTCGCCCCGACCGACGGCGTCCGCGACTATCTGGCGGCGCAGGAACGAAAATCACTGCTGCGCTTCCTGACCTGCGGCTCGGTCGACGACGGTAAGTCGACGCTGATCGGGCGCCTGCTTTCCGACACCAAGCAGATTTTCGAGGACCAGCTGGCCACGCTCGAGCGCGATTCGCGCAAGCACGGCACCACCGGCGACGACGTCGACTTCGCGCTGCTGGTCGACGGCCTCGAGGCCGAGCGCGAGCAAGGCATCACGATCGACGTCGCCTATCGCTTCTTCGCCACGCCAAAGCGCAAGTTCATCGTCGCCGACACGCCCGGCCACGAACAGTACACGCGTAACATGGCGACAGGTGCATCGACCGCCGATCTCGCCATCGTGCTGATCGATGCTCGCCAGGGCGTACTGCGCCAGACAAGGCGGCATTCGATAATTGCCTCGCTTCTGGGCATTCGCCACATCGTGCTCGCCGTGAACAAGATCGATCTTGTCGGTTTCGACGAGGCGGTTTTTAAACGGATCGTCGCGGATTACGCACAGTTCTCACGTGAGCTCGGCTTCCAGACGATCGTGCCCATCCCTATGTCGGCCCGCTATGGCGACAACGTTACCGGCCGTTCCGACAGGACGGACTGGTTTTCCGGCCCGACGCTGATCGAACATCTCGAAGCCGTCTCGGTCGACGAGGCCGCGGTCGAATTGCCGTTCCGGTTTCCTGTCCAATATGTGAACCGCCCCAATCTCGATTTCCGCGGTTTCGCCGGCACCATAGCCTCCGGGTCGGTTGCGCCAGGCGACGAGGTGGTCGTCGCCAAATCCGGCAAATCCTCCCGTGTCAGGCGCATCGTTTCGCATGGCGGCGACCTTCAGCAGGCCATTGCCGGCCAGGCCATCACCCTTGTCCTCGACGACGAGGTCGAAGTCTCGCGCGGCAATATGCTGGTGTCGCCGGCGGCGCGGCCGCAGGTCGCCGACCAGTTCGCCGCCAACATCGTCTGGTTCGACGAACACGCGCTGCTGCCCGGCCGCTCCTACATCCTGCGCACCGAGACCGACCAGACCAGCGCCACCGTCACCGACCTGAAATACCGCGTCAACGTCAACGACTTTGCCCATGAGGCGGCCAAGTCGCTTGAAATGAACGAAGTCGGCATCTGCAATATCTCGACGCGGTCGCCGATCGCCTTCGATCCGTTTGCCGAAAACCGCACCACCGGCGCCTTCATCCTGATCGACCGCATCACCAACGCCACGGTCGGCGCCGGCATGATCCTGCATTCGCTGCGCCGCGCCGAAAACATCCATTGGCAGTCGCTCGATGTCGGCAAGCGCGCCCGCGCCGATATGAAGAACCAGCGGCCGGCCGTGTTCTGGTTCACCGGGCTTTCGGGCTCGGGCAAGTCGACCATCGCCAATCTGTTCGAAAAGAAGCTGTTCGCCACTGGGCGCCATACCTACATTCTGGATGGCGACAACGTCCGTCACGGCCTCAACCGCGATCTCGGTTTCACCGACGCCGATCGTGTCGAAAACATTCGCCGCGTCGCCGAAGTGGCACGCCTGATGGCCGACGCCGGGCTGATCGTCATCGTGTCGTTCATCTCGCCGTTCAGCGCCGAGCGGCGCATGGCGCGCGAACTGATGGCCGACGGCGAATTCGTCGAGGTGTTTGTCGACACACCCTTCGAGGAATGCGCCAGGCGCGATCCGAAGGGTCTCTATGCGCGGGCGTTGAACGGCGAGATCAAGAATTTCACCGGCGTCGATTCACCGTATGAGGTGCCGGAAAAGCCCGAAATTCATCTCAAGACACTCGGCAGATCGGCCGAGGAGATGGTGGACGCCCTGGAACACTGGCTGAACGAGCGGGACATTGCCGAAGACCAATATGACAGCGGCGGCGGTATCTGACGACGAAGCGGTGCTCGCCGTCTTCGAGCACCTTGCCCTGGCGGCGGGGCGCGAGGTGATGCGCGTCTTTCGTGCCGGCTGTGCGGTCGACAGCAAGTCGGACAGTTCGCCAGTGACGGAGGCGGATCGCGAGAGCGAGAAGATCATCCTTGCCGGGCTGCGCGCCGCATTTCCCGAGATTCCGTGCGTGGCCGAGGAAGAAGCTTCGGCCGGCATCATGGCGCCAGATCTCGGCGACGCCTTCTTCCTGATCGATCCTCTCGACGGCACCAAGGAGTTCGTCAACCGGCGGACCGATTTCACTGTCAACATCGCGCTGGTTCGCCACGGCGTGCCTGAGATCGGCGTTGTCTTCGCGCCTTGCACCGGCCGCTTCTTTTCCGGCCGGCCGGGCAAAGCGGAAACGATCGAGATCAATCAAGACTACGAGATCGTCGATCGCCAGCCGATTTCGGCAAGGGCCGGTATGGTGCCGCTGACCGTCGTTGCCAGCCGCTCCCACAACACGCCGGAAACCGACGCCTATATCCGCGCGCTTGGCGCTGCCGAGATCGTCTCGGTCGGCTCGTCGCTGAAATTCTGTCTCGTTGCTGGCGCCGAGGCAGACGTCTATCCACGCTTCGGCCGCACCATGGAGTGGGATACGGCCGCGGGTGACGCGGTGCTACGCGCCGCCGGCGGCATGACGCGCACGCTGGATGGTGAGCCGCTCGCCTACGGCAAGCGCAACCAGAGTGACGACGAGGATTTCGCCAACCCGCATTTTATCGCCAGCGGCAAGGCTGCTGGATTTGGCTAGACGGTGATTGCGCCGTTCCAGACCCGTACGAAAGTGCGGGTGTTGCACGTGACTTATGCAAGCGACCTCAGATACTGCTCGAGATCTGTAAACACAGCGGTACGATCCCATCCAGCCGACAGTTGGGTCGGCGTGGCCGATTCGCTTCGTGTGCGGTCGATGCTGCGGGGCCTTCACACGGGTGTATCCAAATTGCTGTATACCGATAGACTTGAACGGCTATACGAGCGAGTGATGGCGTTCCACATCAAAAATCCCGAGACCGACGCACTGGCCCGCCGGCTCGCCGCAGTTAAGAGGACTGGTCTGACAGAGGCCGTCCATGCCGCGCTCAAGCATGAGCTTGAGCGCGAACAGGCTAGACGGTCCCTGGTAGAGATCGGCGTCAGGTTCTGCCGTGATCTGCGAGCCCGGGGCAAGCCTGATCGCGGCAGGCCCGCCGACAAGGCGTTTCGCGACAGCCTGTACGAGAATGACTGATGTTCACCGACGCCTCGGCCCTGACGGCGCTGATGACCAACGAGGATGATGCGCGAACTCCTGGCCGGGACCCGGCGCGCCTGAACGGTGTTGAACCGGACTTTACTTGGCTGGCCACGGTCCAGATTGGATCACGTTCAAGAACCTAAAGTGCGGCGGGCTTGCTTCGGATGGTTAAGGCCAGGAGCGCCTCTGAAAGTCGTTTCTTCGCCCGCTCCACCCCGTTCTCGTCGATTGCCTCAACATCGAGGAACAAGTCGAGACCAGTCGCATGCTCGCTGATGACCTGAGGGCGCTGGGCGAGTTCACCCAGGAGGCCCTCGACTTCGTAGGGGACAACCTCCCGGCTGATCCCCTTCATGGCAATGGGTGCTAACGGACGCGCCCGGACAAGGTCGCGCACGAGCGCGTAAGTCTCATAGCTGAGGCAGATGCCGCCGGGCTCGGCAATCGACTGCAGCCGGGCCGCCAAGTTCGCCTCGGCTCCAATGATCGTGTAGTCCATCCGATCATCGGAACCGAAGTTCCCAACGTTGCAATAGCCCGTGTTGATGCCCATGCGAGCTCGGAAGGGCCGTTCAACTCCGCGGTCATGCCACACCCTGTTCAACTGCTCCAGCCGACGCTGCATGTCGACAGCCATGCGCAAGCAGGCTCTCGCGTCTTCCTCGACGCCTTGCGTCTCGGGGTCTCCGAAGAACACAAGAAGCGCGTCGCCGATGAACTTGTCGACGGTGCCGCCGTGTTTGAGCGCGATCGTCGACATCTCGGTAAAGTACTCGTTGAGGAGAAGCGTCAGATCCTCGGGCTGGAGCCGTTCCACGATCGCGGTGAAATCCTTGACGTCGGAGAAAAAGATCGTGAGCTTCTTGCGCTCGGTCGCGATGGTGACGTCCTTCTGGCCGCTGAAGATGCTTTTGTAGATTTGAGGCGAAAGGTATTTGGCGATCTTCAATGAAATGGCGGCCAGGAAGTCGTTTGCCTCCGAAAGCTCCTTGTTGATGCCCTGAATCAACGCGGACTGCCGACGCTGCAGGAGAATGAACGTCAGGCCCGCCGCCGCAGCGAAACCGAAATACAGGAGCAGATACTTGAAGGTCAGCACGTTCGCAGCAATAGGCTGATTGACTGATATCTCCTGGATCCCTCGGACATCCCCCACCTTCCAGTCCGTCTTGGGGCTGTCTGGGTGTGAGTTATGGCAGGTCACGCACACTTGTCCCATTATGACAGGGGCCGCGGCGCGCACCTGCCGGTCAAACAGTGAGCCCGAGACCTCGATGATCGGCTCCTTCGGGTTGGCGCGCAAAGCCAAGATTGCATTCCGCTCGAACGCATCGAGCTGGTGGGTCGCGCGACCTTTGAAAGGCAGATCCGAGACGAACCGATATTTGACCGAGCCGTCATGAGCGCTGATGCGGTTGCCCAGTTCGATCGAGAGGGTTGCTGGAATAGGGATCGCGCCTGGCACGTCCCGGTAGTTGTGCGTCGCAGTCACGGCGCCGTTAGCTTGCAGCACGCGTCCCACGACGTCGCTGCCGTAGAATCCGCGCATTTCGTCGATGATGCGGCTGATTTCGCTGGCTTGCCTGCGCAGCATCCGTTCCGATAGGTCTCGGAGGTCGAGCCAGGCTGCAACGGGCAGACCGACAAGGCCGATGACCACTGCCGCCACCAGGAGCGGTCCCATGGTGCGCTGCTGACGCGCAATCTGTTCACCCAGTCCAGCCATTGTGCAAGCGCCCGGCCGTCTTAGTATGTGAACTATAGCTCATTCCCGGCACGGTACCAGAGTCAGTCTTGGCTCGATGAAAACAGGTCAGCCCTGCAACGTCGGACCGACCTTGAGCGGTTGTTGCGAAGCCCCGACCGCTCACAGCGGATTTCGCATTCTGGCGCTGGACGGGCAATGAATCAGTGAAGGGGATGTCGCAAACTCGCTTGTGGCCCGGAATGCGCTCCGCGATAACCGCTCAGGAGTCAAAAATCACCTCTGACAAGGTTGAGACTTGCAGTCGGAGAGCGGGTCGGAAAAGAAAGCGTCCCGCAAAACGTATCCGCGCGTCGGTCGACTATGGAATGGGCCACCGCGGCGGGGCGGCGCGCGTTGCCGGCAGCATGACGCGGACCTGGATAGTGCGCCGCTCGCCTGCGGTAAGCGCAACCTGAGGGAAGACGAGGATTTCGCCAATTTGCATTTCATTGCCAGCGGCAACGCTGCCACGGCCGCTTAGGCATCATGATGAACTCCAATCCCGTCCCGGCTCGTCGCGCCCCAATGACTCCGTCGCGGATGCGACGCCTGAGTGAGGCGCCTGTTTTCAGGCGAACGCTCGCGGCAGGGAATAACCATCCGGTGTGGATCGTGGCAGCGGCCTTTTCGCGTGTTAGACTGCTTGCATGGAGATCGACGCCGACAAGATCGACGAAGCCGTTCTGGGCCTGCTTTGGCTGACGCTGCATGAAGAGAGGCGCGCCTGGAAGGGGTTGGATTGGAATGCTCTGGATCGCTTGCACGAGAAGGGGCTGATCGCGAATCCGGCAAACAAGGCGAAGTCAGTGGTTCTGACAGATGAAGGACTGCGGCGTGCTGAGGAGCTATTCCGAACCCTGTTCACCCGCCCGGCGCCCTGAGTGGACGGGCGCCTGCGAGCTGATAGCGCACATGGCTGAATTTCGACACCGGCGCCGCGCTGACCGCAGGCGGGACGGCCAGTGCTCTCGCCGTGGCGGACAAATTGGTATTCGTCACCTACGCCAACGGGTGCATCCAGTCTGTTAAAGGCAGTGGCAGAGAACAGCGCAGCCGCGGCCCTCAATCAACGGCATTGTCGCGAGGTCCACCATCCGCAAGATGCTTCTGCCGGCGAAGCGGCCTGCGACCCGGAGAACCGGCTTATTGCGGTCCAGCTCGAGAGGAGTTGGGAAGCCACGCTCAGGCGCGTGGGGACCTGCGAGGCCCGGCTGAGCGAAGTCCAGCGTGTGGAGCCTGTCGACGCGGTTCCGGACTTCACGGGCCTTGCCCAGGATCTCAAGGCCACCTGGAATGCGCCGGGTGTCGACATGCGCTGTCGTCAGCAACTGCTGCGCGCGCTCATCAAGGACATCGTGGCGGATGTCGATGACCATTCGCGCGACGTGATCTTGACGATCCACTGGCATGGAGGCCAGCACTCGCAGGTACGGGTTCGCAAGCCCAAATCCGGAGAGCATGGCCAGCGTACGCCTGAGGAGGCTCTGGCGATCATGCTCCATGGCAACCCGGTGGTCGGATGCCGAAATCGCTGCCACACTCAACCGCATGGGCATGCAGACCGGTCAGGGAAAGACCTGGACCGCGCGACGCGTCCAATCGCTGCGCACGGTGCACAAGATCAGCGGCTATCGCTCGTCCGACAAGAATGGCGAGTGGCTCACTATGTCGGATGCGGCCGCGAAGCTTGGCGCGTCGCACGTCAAAATCCGCCGGTTCATCAGGGATGGCCTCTTACCCGCCGAGCAGGTCATGCGCGGCGCGCGCTACCAGATCCGCGCCAGCGACCTCGAAGACGAACGGATCAAGGCCGAACTGGCGCGCAATACTCCGCGTCGCATCCACGACGATAACCAGGAATCGCTATTTTCCGCCATTTGAAAAGGAGGTTCAAAATGAATCTGGAGGGTTCTGTCTAGTCGCGGGCGCGATTGGGCACGCACGGGTCGCGACTACATTAAAGCCTGATTGAACTGAACCGCGGGATGGCGGGCGGGGCTATGGGGATTTAGGGCTCGACAGTGTGTCCGAGGCGCCGGAGCGGGCTCGCCGATCGCTCTTGGGCGGTCGCCCGTCGTCGCGATACAGGACCATCTGCGACGCGAGAGACGCCGCCATTTGGGTCGTTGACGCTGAGGTGCAGCGTACCGCGCACCAGCGACCGGACCGGGCTCAATCCGTTCGCTGTCCTGCCGCCGACGGCGCCATCACCCAACGTGTCAGCCGCCGTGTGTTGTCGCACCTTGCGTTCCCGACTGCATCTTCTGCGACTTGGCGAGAACGTCGGCACGTGCTATCCGCGGCCAAGATGGTCCGGCAGTTCAGCCGCTGTCGTGGCGGCCGGGAGCGGACTTGCAGCTTCTGGCCATCCTAAAAGCGATGGCAGACATTCAAGCAGGTGGGACTGCAGTCTCAACTGACCCAAAGGCGAAGATCCCGAACGGACCTTTCAATGACCGCCTCGTGCCCATCCCGTCTCTTCCGACGATCGCCGACCAGGGACCGGGAACACTTCCATAAACTGCGGGAACATTGGAGCGGCAAGGCCACGAGTTACTCGCTCGCGCTTGGCCGACGCTGGCTACGCCGTACCAGAAGGTTGGCGACGACCAGGAGCACTATAGACAGCGCCATCATCAGGGTCGCGGCGGCGGTGATTGCCGGGGAGAGCTTCTCGCGCAAGCCGATGAACATTTCGAGCGGCATGGTGCGTTGGTTGGCGCTGGCCAGGAACTGTACCACGACGACCTCGTCGAACGAGGTAACGAAGGCGAAAGCGGCGCCTGACAGTACGCCGGGCAGGATCAGCGGCAGCATCACCCTGAAGAACGACGTGATGGGCTTTGCTCCGGAGATGGCGGCAGCGCGCATCAGATTGCGGTCGAAGCCGGTGAGGCTCGCTCCCACCGTGACGACGACGAAGGGACTGGCGAGCGCGGTGTGCGCCAGGATGATGCCGGCATAGGTGCTGGCCAGGCCGACGCGGGCATAGAACAGATAAGAGCCGACGGCGGTGATCACCACCGGCACGATCAGCGGCGACAGCAGCAGCGGCATGACGATGCGGCGGCCGGGAAACTTTTCGTCGGAAAGCGCAATCGCTGTCAACGTGCCGAGTACCGTCGCGATCAGCGTCGTCCCGAACGCAACGATCAGGCTGTTGCCGATCGCCGATTGCCAGCGTTGGGTGCCAAGCACGACCGCGTACCAGCGCGTCGAAATTCCCTCCAGCGGAAAGATGAAGAAGGCGCCGCTGTTGAACGACAAGGGGACGGGAACGAGGATCGGCACGAGCAGGAACAGGATCACCATGCCGCACCATAGCCACAGCAGGATGATGCGGATTCTTTCGCCTGTCGTCGGATAGGGAGACAGCAGCATGGCTACACCAGCTTGAGACGGTCGAGGCCGAGGATGCGGGCGAAGATGCCGAACAGCGCCAGGGTGAAGACGAGCAGGATGAAGCTCAGTGCTGCCGCCATCTCCCAGTTCAGCTCGACATTGACGTAGTTGGCGATGAAATTGCTGATCAGCTGGTCGCTTGCACCGCCGATGAGCGCCGGCGTGATGTAGTAGCCGAGGCACAGAATGAAGGTGAGCAGGCAACCGGCCATGACGCCCGGAAAAACCTGTGGAAGATAAACGCGGCGGAACGCGGTGAAGGGATTTGCGCCGAGCGAATAGGCGGCTTTCATCTGCGAGGCCGGGATCGTGCGCATAACGCTATAGATCGGCAGCAGCGTGAACGGCAGCTGGATATGGGTCATGGCGATGATCAGTCCGATGCGGCTGTACATCAGGTCAAGCCGGTCGTCGGCAATGCCGAGCCACAAAAGCAGGTCGTTGACCAGGCCGAATTTCTGCAGGAGCACGGTCCAGGCGGCGGTTCGCACCAGGATCGACGTCCAGAATGGCAGCAGCACCGCGACGATGAGGATGGCGGCGAGGCCCTTGGGTACCGAGGCGATGAGATAGGCGAGGGGGAAGCCCAGTATCAGCGTGGCCAGCGTCACCGCCGCGGCGACGAAGAATGTGCGCATGAACACCTGCAGGAAGATCGCCTGTTGCGGCGGCACTCTTTCAATGCCTCCATCGGCGTTCCAGCGCAGATCGAGCGCGCTCAGCAGGTAGAACGACGTCACGCTATGGGTGCCGCTCTCGATGACCGGCCACGTGCCGGGCGCCGACCAGAACGGCACGGCTTTCATCACCTCCAGCGGCGGCCTGTCGGCAGCCTCAAGTTGGCGTACCGTCTTGAGCACCTGGCTGCGCGCACCGGGCAGGCGGGCGTTCAGGCTTTTGGCGAGCTCATATGCCGTGCCCATGGCCTGATTGTCCCTGAGGTCGGCGGCAAGGGCCAGGAAGGCGGCATCTCCTGGCAGTCCCGCGCCGTTCCAGCCGAGCAGCGCCTGGCTGGTCTGCGGCAAAGCGTCGGCAATCGTCGGGTCATAGACGGCGCGCGATAGCAGCAGGACGATCGGGATGCCGAAGCTCAGCGCCAGGAGCACAAGCAAAGGCGCCGCCAGCGCCAGTGACCGCAGCCGATCGCCGAACTCGGCGCGCCGAAGTTTTGC
Source organism: Mesorhizobium sp. M1227 (assembly GCF_040318315.1). Classification (NCBI taxonomy): domain Bacteria; kingdom Pseudomonadati; phylum Pseudomonadota; class Alphaproteobacteria; order Hyphomicrobiales; family Phyllobacteriaceae; genus Mesorhizobium; species Mesorhizobium sp. M1227. Next base: position 7,312 of record NZ_JAMYLZ010000015.1, on the reverse strand, counting down.
CGTGATCGATTTCGCCGCCTTGATATCGGCGGCCGACCGGTCGCGCGCGAGGCGCGGCCGTTCCAGCTTCGTGGGCTCAAGCGCAGTCATTTTTCCTACTGCGCGAGCCAGGCGTTGAAGCGCTTGACCAAATCCTCGCCGTAATCGCCCCAGAATTCGGTGTCGGCGACCAGGTAAGCGCTCATATGGTCGGGCGCATTCGGCAATTTGGGTAAGGCGTCCGGCGCGACAAAGGACGCTGCATCGGTGCGCACCGGCCCGTAGGTGATGTAGCTGGCCAGCTTGGCGTTGATTTCCGGCTGGCTGATATAGGCAAGGTACTCGTAGGCCAGGTCCGGGCTCTTGGCCCCCTTCGGAATGGCGATCATGTCGTATTCGAGGATTTGGTTGTTCCAGACGATCTTGAATGGCGCCCCGTCCTTGTCGATGGCGTTCTGGATACGGCCGTTCCAGGCGGTGGTCATCACCACTTCCTTGGATGCAAGGAGCTGCGGCGGCTGTGCGCCGGCATCCCACCAGACGATGTCTTTCTTGATGGTGTCGAGTTTCTTGAAGGCGCGGTCGACGCCTTCCGGCGTGGCCAGCACCTTGTAGACATCGGCCGGCGCGACGCCATCGGCCATCAGCGCCCATTCCAAATTCTGCGCCGGGAACTTGCGCATCGCGCGCTTACCGGGAAACTTGGTCGTGTCGAAGATGTCGAGCACCGAGGTCGGCGCCTCTTTCAGCACGTTGGGATCATAGGCGAGCACGTCGCCATAGGCGTCGAGGCCGACGCCGCAGTCGAGCGCGGAGCCTTCGAGGAATTTTTCGCGCGGCGCGATCTTGGAATAGTCGAGGCGCTCGAGAATGCCGGCGTCGCAACCTTGCAGCACGGTCGCGGTCTCGACCGTCACCAGGTCGATCGGCACGTTGCCGGTGTCGACCATGGCTTTGACCTTGCCGAGATCGCCGAGATATTCCTGCTCGACGATCTCGGCACCGGTCTCCTTGCTGAACGGCTCGAACCATGCCTTGCGCTGGGCATCCTGCCAGGCGCCGCCGCTGGCCATGATCGAAAGCTCGTCGGCGAAGGCGACATGTCCTGAGGTGATGAATGCTGTGGCTGCCGCAAAGGCGAACAGCCGGGCTCTTGTAATTTTCATTGTTGTTATTCCCCTGTTTTCGAGATGGAACCGTCCGTTGCGGCATCTGCCGGAAAGGCACGGCAGTCGTTGGGCGCGCAGGAAACCGTGACCGGTCCCCCGTTGCCCATGGTCGTTTCGGGGCCGATCTTGACCGTCAGCACCTGTCCGTTTTCCAGCCGGGCCAAAAGACGCTGGTGGTCGCCGAGATAGATGCGGCCTTCAACCGTGGCGGCCAGCCCATTTGCTCCGTTCGAGGCGGGCGCAAGCTTCAGCCGCTCCGGGCGGATAGCGACATGGCAGGCATCGCCCTCCGCAACACCGATGGCGAGCGCCGTGACCGAACCGCCGCCGTCCAGCGCGACGCGGCACTCCTTGCCAGAGACGCGCTCGACCTTGCCGAGCAGGGTGTTGTTCTCGCCGATGAAGCTCGCGACGAACGAAGTTTGCGGCGCGTTGTAGAGATCATCCGGCGAACCGAGCTGGGCAATCCCGCCATTGTTAAAAACGGCGACGCGGTCCGACATGGTCAGCGCCTCGCTCTGGTCGTGCGTCACATAGACTATGGTGACACCGAGCATCGTGTGAAGTTGCTTGATCTCGAGCTGCATGTGCTCGCGCAGCTTCTTGTCGAGCGCACCGAGCGGCTCGTCCATCAGCACCAGGCTCGGCTCGAACACCAGCGCGCGGGCAAGCGCGACGCGCTGCTGCTGGCCGCCGGAAAGCTGTGCCGGCCGCCGGTCGCCGAACTGCCGCAGCCGCACCATGTCGAGCGCGCGGCCGACGCGGGCTGCGACTTCCGTCTTGGTAATCTTGCGAACGGAGAGCGGGAAGGCGACGTTCTCCTCGACGCTCATGTGCGGAAACAGCGCGTAGTTCTGGAACACCATGCCGATGTTGCGCTCGTAGGGCGGCAGCCTGTCGACCGACCGGCCTTCAAGCGCAATGACGCCTCTGGTCGGCCGTTCGAAGCCTGCAAGCATGTTGAGCGTCGTCGTCTTGCCCGAACCGGAGGGTCCAAGAAGGGTGAGGAACTCGCCGCGCGCAACGCCGAGGTTCAGCCGCGATACCGCGAACGTGCGGCCGTCATAGGATTTCTCGACATCGATGAATTCGACAAATCCTTGGCTGCCGGCATCGGCTGCCCGTGCAGGACCGGCGCTGTCACGCGACAGGGCTGTCGCTTCGGCCATCACGGACGCAAGTCCGTCGATCTGCGGCAGAAGCTGCATGTCGAAACGAGTTGGCGTTTACCGTGCATGTATGGGTCTCGCATGACGCTGCCGCACAATGGCGGCAAACCAAACTTGTATGCTCACACAATCGATCGCAAAAGAACCATAGATGCAGACAAGTTTGGCCGTCAAGCGGCTTTCGTCGGGATTGTGTGAGATTGTTCGGGCCGGATTTTAAAAATACCTGCCGGACAAGTGCTATTGTCTGGAGCATTGTCTTATGCTAGATGCGCCGATAGCCAGAGCGTCAACACACCGAAACCGCCAATCCGCATGCTTCAGGACCTGCAACTCGCCTCGGATGAAGGCCCGGTCTATCGGCGTCTTGCGGACGCTATTGCGGAACGGATCACGGCCGGCACACTTGCAGTTGGAGACCGGCTGCCGCCGCAGCGCGAGATTGCCCGCGCGCTGGGCATCAATGTCACCACGGTGACGCGCGCACTGTCGACGCTGCAGCAGCGCGGCCTGCTCGAAGCGCGGCCCGGACGCGGCACAACGGTCGCGGCCCGCAATGGCGGCGAAAGGCCAGGTTTCGTGTCAGCGCCGAGCGACGACACCGGCGTCATCGATCTTTCCGTCAACAGACCTGCGACCTCGGCCTATCTCGATGCGCTTGGGCTGCTGCTGCCGCGCCTGTCGAAGGACCGGCACTATGCCACGCTTCAGGACTATCATCCGCCCGAGGGGCCGCTTTGGGCGAGGATGGCAATCGCCGAGTGGATGCGACCGGTGGCCGGGGAAGGCGATCCCGGCCGCGTGGTGCTGGCGGCGGGCGCCCAGCATGGGCTGGATTGCGTGCTTGGCGCGGTGACCAGGCAAGGCGAGGTCGTGCTCGCCGACGAGGTGACCTATCAGGGCATCAACGCACTGTGCCGGGTGCATGGGCTCGACCTCAGAGGCGTCGCGATGGACCGTGGCGGCATGCGGGCCGACGCGTTCGATGTGGCCTGCGCGCAGCTCCGCCCACGTGCGGTCTTCCTGGTGCCGACCCTGCACAACCCGACGACCATCACGCTATCCGAAGAGCGCCGGCACGAGCTGATAGCTGTCGCCCGCCGCCACAACGTCCTAATCATCGAAGATGACGTCTACCGCCCCCTGGCAGACAATCCACTGCCGTCGCTTGCCAGCCTCGAGCCCGAACTGACGATCCATATCGGCGCCATGTCGAAATGTCTTGCCCCAGGGCTGCGCCTCGGTTTTGTGATCGCGCCACGCGCCATAGCCGGCCAGGTCGCAGCGGCGTTGCGTATCAACTGCTGGAGCATCAGTCCCCTGACGGCGCTGATCGGCGCGCGGCTGATAGAAGAGGGCCTGGCGGCGCGCATAATAGAAACGCAGAAGCAGGAGCTGCGCCAGCGCCAGGCCATCCTCACTGAAATCCTCGGCCGCTACGATGTCCAGAACCACCCAACCTCGACCCACGCCTGGCTGCGCCTTCCGGAGCCGTGGCGGGGCGCGGGTTTCGCTCGCACCTGCCTGGAACGTGGCGTTGCCGTGCTCCCCGGTGATGCCTTCGCCGTTGGGCGCGAGCCGGTACAGCACGGCGTGCGTATCAATGTCGGCGCTGCGCGCTCGCTCGACGATCTGCGCACGGCCCTGAACTCGATGGCCGAACTGTTATCTGCCGGCCATCTTCAATTGCCTGGTTTCGTCTAGGAATTTAAAGATGGCAGCGTCGGAAACGGTCGAAATCGCCATCGTCGGTGCCGGCGTTGTCGGACTGGCAACTGCACTCCGGCTCGCAGCTGAGGGTTGCGAAGTCCTGCTCATCGACCCCAATGAGCCGGGCTCCGGCGCCTCGTTTGGCAATGCCGGAACGATCGCCGAATATGCCTGCATGCCGGTCGGCAATCCGGCTCTGCTGCGCGCGCTGCCAAAGCTGCTTCTCGATCCCGACAGCCCTTTTTCCTTGCGCTGGCCGGCGCTGTTGCAGCTTGCGCCATGGCTGGTTCAATTCGTGCGGCAATCGCTTCCCGCCGCAACCCGCGCCAATGCGCTGGCGCTCGCCGGTTTACTGGCCGAGGCCCTGCCGGCCTGGGAAGAGATGGTGGAGGAGGCTGACCTGACAGACCTGCTGCGCCGCAACGGCTGTCTCTACCTGTATCGCCGCGAGAGCGATTTCGCCAAGGCCGCTGGGGGCAGGGCGCTGCGCGCCGGGTTTGGCGTCCATCAAGAGGTTCTGACGCCGGAAGCGGTGGCCGCGCTGGAGCCTGGCCTGCCCGCGACCGGGGCCAGCGGTCTGTACTTCCCCGACTCGATGAATGTCACCAATCCCGAGACAGTGATGCGGCGGCTGCTCGATGCCGCGGCCGACCGCGGCGTTTCGGTGGCGCAGGCTGAGATAACCGGACTGCGGGTTGAGGCGGACGGTGTCAGGCTCAGCGGTTCCGGCTTTAACATCAAGGCGAACACGGTGGTTATCGCCGCGGGCGCGCAATCGCGGGCGTTGGCCATACAGGCCGGCGACAGGATTCCGCTCGAGACCGAACGCGGTTATCATCTCGAATTTCCGACCGAAGCGCCTCTGCTCAATCGTCCGGTCTGTCCGGTCGATCTCGGCTTCTACATGACGCCGATGGCCGGCCGGCTGCGTGTCGCCGGAACCGTCGAGCTCGGCGGACTTGCAGCGCCGCCAAATGCGCGCCGGCTGGCGCTGCTCGATCGCGGTGTCAGGCAGTTCTTTCCACAACTCGGCCAGCCTTCATCCGAATGGCTCGGGTTCCGGCCATCGCTGCCCGATTCCCGCCCGGTCATCGGCGCGTCGCGCGGCAGCTCGAGGGTGATCCACGCTTTCGGCCACGGCCATCTCGGCCTGACGCTGGCGCCGATCACGGCGCGCCTGATTGCCGAGCTGATCATTGGTCGCGGCGATCCAGCGCGCATAGCACCCTTTGCGGTGGACAGGTTCGGCGCCTGAAGTCCACGCGGGCTGCGAAAAGACAACGTCGCCTGGGTTCGGAGGTGGGAGAGTGAATTTTCTGCCTTGGCAATGGTCAGCTCGCACGCGGAAAGCAGACCATCTGCCAGGGTGGCGCAACCGCGACCTCAGCGGCGGCACCAGGATAGTGTGCTGAAGGTTCTGCAAAAAGTTTTGGAGAGAGAACGGCGCTTGCTCTGAGGGGAGGCCATGGCACGGTGGTGACGTTGCGATCACCGATTCCCGTGGAAGGGGAAGTGCCATGACCAATCGAGACGTTAGACTGAGCAGAGGCGAGTTGAAAGCGTTGCTGTTGTCGGATGAGGACGGCTTTCGCCAGGCATTGCAGAGTGTCGTGCAGGAGGTTCTTGAAGCCGAGATGACGGAGGCGATCGGGGCCGAGAAAGGCGAGCGGACGGCGGAGCGGACGAGTTACCGGTCCGGCTATTACGAGCGCAAGCTGGTGACGCGGGTCGGGGTGCTGGAGCTTCGCGTTCCGCAGGATCGGGCTGGCCGGTTCTCGACGGAGTTGTTTGAGCGCTACCAGCGTTCGGAGAAGGCATTGGTGTCGGCGCTGGTCGAGATGTACGTGCAGGGCGTTTCGACCCGCAAGGTGAAGGCGGTGACGGAGGAACTGTGCGGGCATTCCTTCTCGGCCTCGACGGTGAGCGAGGCGACGATGCGGCTGGATGAGGCGCTCAAGGCGTTCTTCACGCGGCGGCTCGAGGAAAGCTATCCGTATCTCATCTTGGACGCGCGCTATGAACGGGCTCGCGAGGTGGGCGTGATCGCCAGCCAGGCGGTGCTGGTGGCGATCGGCGTGGATTGGGAGGGCCGGCGCCAGGTTCTGGGCGTGGAACTGGCCAACGGGGAGAGCCATTCGAGCTGGCGCGAGTTCGTGACGGGGCTCAAGAATCGCGGGCTCGCCGGCGTCGAGTTCGTCGTCTCCGACGACCATCCGGGGCTCAGGGCGGCAATCCGTGAAGTGCTGCCCGAAGCGGTCTGGCAGCGCTGCTACGTGCACTTCCTCGAGGAGACGCTGAGCTTCAATCGTGCCGCTAGCTGTGAGCTTTCAGGAGGTCGTCCATTCGGTCCCGACCGAGAAAGCTGAGGTTGTCGAAGCTCCAGTGATTCTCGGAGGACCGAATGAACGTGTACAAGAATGCCCCTCTGACGCCGCTGCGTCGAGAGGAGATGGCCCGCGAGATTGTTGAGGGCCGTCTTTCCAAAGCCGATGCGGCACGGACATACGGTGTAACGGGGAAGGTAGTGAGGCGCTGGGTCGAGCGCTTTCGGACCGAGGGAAGCGCCGGCATGGCCGACCGTTCCTCGCGGCCGAAGACAAGCCCGAAGCAAACCGAAGCCGCAGTGGCGGACGCCATCGTAGCGCTGCGCCGGCAGCGCCTGACCGGCAAGCACATCGCCAGCGAAACCGGTGTATCCGAGGCAACCGTGAGCCGGGTGCTGGCACGCGCTGGCCTGTCGCGCCTCAAGGACCTGGACCCTATAGAGCCGGTGCGCCGCTATGAGCGCGAGCACCCAGGCGAACTCATCCATCTCGACATCAAGAAGCTCGGTCGGATCGGCTCTGTGGGGCACCGCATCACCGGGCGATATCCTGGCGCAGTCAACCGTCATCTCGGCATCGGCTGAGAGTTCGTCCATGTCTGCATCGGCGATGCCTCGCGCCTCGCTTTCGTCCAAGTCATGTCCGACCAGCGCAAGGAGAGCGCTGTCACCTTCCTCGAAGCTGCCATTGCTTACTACGCCAGCCTCGGCATCAAAGTGCAGCGCGTGATGACCGACAACGGCTCGTGCTACCGGTCAAAAGCCTTCCGAACGGCCTGCAAGCGTCTCGGTCTGCGCAAACGACGATGGGGTTCTTCTTGTCGGCCGCCGTCATGCGGCGGTAGCGGGCGCACAGTCGAATGGACCCTAAATCTGAGATGAGTTCATGCCGTACCAGCCCATTCAAATCTATTCTTCGCCCTGACTCGACTTGCTTAGGCATCATGCGCGATAGAGCGCGG
>NZ_JAMYLZ010000014.1:0-133552 GCF_040318315.1 Mesorhizobium sp. M1227 | reverse complement strand
CTCAAGGTAGCGGCCGTCAAGGCGCCTGGCTTCGGTGACCGCCGCAAGGCGATGCTGGAAGACATCGCCGTGCTCACCGCCGGACAGATGATTTCCGAGGATCTCGGCATCAAGCTGGAGAACATCACCATAGACATGCTCGGCCGCGCCAAGCGCGTGCTGATCGAGAAGGACACCACCACGATCATCGACGGCGCCGGCGAGAAGACCACCATCCAGGCGCGCGTCCAGCAGATCAAGGGGCAGATCGAGGAAACCACGTCCGACTATGACAAGGAGAAGCTGCAGGAACGTCTCGCCAAGCTGGCGGGCGGCGTTGCCGTCGTCCGCGTCGGCGGCGCCACCGAATCCGAGGTCAAGGAAAAGAAGGACCGCATCGACGATGCGCTGAACGCCACGCGCGCGGCCGTCGAAGAAGGCATCGTTCCCGGCGGCGGCGTCGCGTTGCTGCGCGCCAAGGCTGTGCTGAAGGGGCTGACCGGAGCCAATGCCGATGTGACGGCAGGCATCTCGATCGTGCTCAGGGCCCTTGAAGCGCCAATCCGGCAGATCGCCGAGAATTCCGGCGTCGAAGGTTCGATCGTCGTCGGCAAGCTCGCCGAGGGCAAGGATCACAATCAGGGCTTCGATGCCCAGAACGAGGTCTATGTCGACATGATCAAGGCCGGCATCGTCGACCCGGCGAAGGTGGTACGGACGGCGCTGCAGGACGCGGGCTCCATTGCGGCGCTTCTGATCACGGCGGAAGCCATGATCACCGACGTTCCGGCGAAGGAAGCCGCTGCTTCGCCCGGCGGCATCGGCTATTGACCAGCCACTGCCGGAAACAAGCCTGAAAGACAGCCGCCGGGGTATCTTCCCCGGCGCGCACCATCGGCAAGGAGATCGATCAATGATCGCATTCGTCCCGAAGCCAAAGGCAGCGGCGAAAATCGAAGTGGCCGAGGAAAGCCGCTTCGATCGCATTCGCAGGCTTGCCGACAAGCACAGGAAAGCCAACGCCGGCATGATAGGCCGCGACCCGAAAAAGATCGCGGACAAGCGTCCCATGTGACGACTGCCAATGCTCGGCACCTCGCGCAAGCGCGGAACCTTCATCGCCCTTGTAGGCAGCGCCAAAATGGACGAATAGTCATAGCGGCGCGCCGCCGTGAAATTGCCGGCATGCGGTTTCTCAGTTGGCGGCATCGCCGCAGCCGGATCCTGGAATGGCCAGTCCTTTGGAACCACGCAAGAGAAGAGGTCCGATCGCCGCAAGGCTGCTGGCGGTGGATGCGTGGATTGATTCCTCGGTCTACGAAATCGGCTTCAGGGCGCGCCAGTTCTGGGAAGCGGCGACCATCTTCTCGCGGCGTTTCCGTGTCGACGGCTGGCGCCGCGGCCTGATCGAACTGTTGAGTGAAGGCTTTACGCTCGGTGCCGGCGGCATCGTCGTCCTTTTGGCGCTGGCCTTGCCGGCCTTCCAGATAACCGCCGGCGACTGGCGCACGCAAGGCGACTTCGCCGTCACCTTCCTCGACCGCTACGGCAACGAGATCGGCCAGCGCGGCATCATCCAGCGCGATTCGGTGCCGGTCGACGAGATGCCCGACCATGTCATCAAGGCGGTGCTGGCGACCGAAGACCGCCGTTTCTTCGACCATTACGGCATCGATGTGCTCGGCCTGTCGCGCGCCATATTCGAGAATGTGCGGGCAAATTCCGTCGTCCAGGGCGGCTCGAGCATCACCCAGCAGCTGGCCAAGAACCTGTTCCTGACCAATGAGCGGACATTCGAGCGCAAGATCAAGGAAGCCTTCCTGTCGCTGTGGCTCGAAGCCAATCTGTCGAAGAAGGAAATCCTGCAGCTTTACCTCGACCGCGCCTATATGGGCGGCGGCACCTTCGGCATCGAGGCGGCAGCCGATTTCTATTTCGGCAAGAGCGTCAAGGACCTGAACCTTGCCGAGGCGGCGATGCTGGCCGGCCTGTTCAAGGCGCCGACCAAATATGCGCCGCACATAAACCTGCCCGCCGCCCGGGCGCGGGCCAATGTGGTGCTGTCCAACCTGGTCGATTCCGGCTTCATGACCGAAGGCCAGGTGCTGCAGGCAAGATTACACCCGGCCGAAATCGTCGACCGCGGCGAGCAGAAGAGCCCCGACTACTACCTCGACTGGGCCTTCGACGAGGTCAAGAAGATCGCCGCCAAAGGCGGCCCGCACTCGCTTGTCGCCCACACCACCTTCGACGCCAACATCCAGAAGGCGGCCGAAGAATCGATGGAGTTCCACCTCCGCCAGTTCGGCAAGGAATACAACGTCACCGAGGGCGCCATCGTCGTCATCGAGACCAATGGCGCGGTCAGGGCGATCGTCGGCGGCCGCGACTACGGCGCCAGCCAGTTCAACCGCGCCACCAAAGCGCTTCGCCAGACCGGCTCCTCGTTCAAGCCCTATGTCTATGCGACGGCGATGGAGCATGGCTTCACGCCGGATTCGGTGGTTTCCGGCGGACCCATCTCCTGGGGCAGCTGGTCGCCCCACAATTACAATGGCGGGTCGGCCGGCAACGTCACGCTGATCACGGCGATGGCCAAATCGATCAACACGGTGCCGGTGCGGCTGGCCAAGGATTATCTCGGCATCAAGCCGATCAAGGCCATGGCCGAGGCGATGGGCGTCGAGTCGCCGCTGGAATCGCACAAGACCATGGTGCTCGGCACGTCGGGCATGACCGTGATGGACCAGGCGACGGGTTACAGCGTATTTGCCCAGAACGGCCTTGCCGGAACCCGGCACGGCGTCAGCCAACTCTTCACCCGTACCGGCGAGGTGGTCTACGACTTCGCCAAGGATGCGCCGCCGCCGCATCGGGTGCTGTCGGAGCAGGCGCTCAAATACATGAACACCATGCTGGCGGCGGTGCCGGTGATCGGCACTGCCCGGCGCGCGGCCCTTCCAAACATCGTCGTCGCCGGCAAGACCGGCACGACCCAGTCCTACCGCGATGCCTGGTTTGTCGGCTTTACCGGCAACTACACGGCCGCCGTCTGGCTCGGCAATGACGACTTCACCGCGACCAACAAGATGACCGGCGGCACGCTGCCGGCCATGGTGTGGCAGCGGCTGATGGTCTATGCGCACCAGAATATCGACCTCAGACCGATTCCCGGCCTCGATCACCCCTTCGTCGATGCCGAAATTGCCGCCAAGGCCGAGGAAGCGGAAAAGAAGAACGCCGAACAGGCAGCTGCCGATGCCGCCGCCGAGCGTCCGCCGGTGCTGTCCAGCCGGACCACCCAGACCCTGAAGGAACTGACCAGGCTGTTCCAGGCGGCACCCGTGCTCGACGCGCCCGCTGCACCGGAAACCCTCTCGGCGCTGTGACGCCCAATTGCGCGGGGCCGCTTGCCACAAGGCCCTGCGCCGCGATATCCCCGAGCGGCAATCTTTCAGTCCCGGCCTTCGGTTCCCTGCCTCCTCATGCTCAAGAACGCCTTCCTGACACTGCTTTCGCTTGCCATCGCCGTCGTCGGCGGTGGCGGCAGCGTCTGGTATGCACTGAAGCTGCAGGATGGCGTCGGCGCCATCAGGATCGGCCAATGGACCGCCTTCCCCGATATCGGCACGCCGACGGCAGATCCCTATTCGAAGGCCCGCGTGGCTCGCGAAGGCGTGCTGGCGCTCGGACAGGCGGAAGGACTGTCCTTCATAGCCGAGCGCGATTCCGGCGGCGAACAGCTCCAGCGGCAATGTGCCTACAAGATCGCGGGCGGCTTTCCCACCGCCCGGTTCTGGACGCTTTATGCCGCCGACCAGTCGCTTGGCGTGGTCGAGACCGGCAAGCCGAGGCCGGCTGCGCTGCAGTCCTATCAAGTGCTGCGCCAGGCCGACAATTCGGTGGTCATTTCCGTCGGCAGCCGCCCAGCGCCCGGCAACTGGCTGCTGACCAGCGGCGCCGGCAAGATGTACTTGGTGCTTACGTTCTACGACACGCCGATCGCCAGCAGCACCGGTCTCTCGGACGTCACGCTGCCACAAATCCAGAAGGTCGGCTGCAATGCGTAGCCTGCTGCATGCCGTGCTGCTCGGCCTGCTCGGCGCCGGCATCGTGCACATCATCGTGCTGCTGCTCGTCCCCGAGTTCTCCGAACGCGACGCCTGGTCGCGATTGGCCATGGCTTCGGATCTCTACAAGATGACCAGGCTCGACGCGGAAGCCGGCGGCGCGCCGGTGGTGAAATCGGTCGATCCGCTATTTTATGCGGCGGCATGCCGTTTCGATCTTGCCGAGGGGATGGTGCGGGTCAAGGCGCCGGGCAAGGTGCCGTTCTGGTCGATATCGGTCTATGACCGCGGCGGCCACAACATCTACTCGTTCAACGACCACAGCGCGACCGCAGGCATGCTCGACACCGTTGTGCTGACGCCGGCCCAGATGATCGAGGTCCGCAAGGATCTTCCCGAGGAACTGCAAGGGGCCATCTTCGTCGAGGCGCCGATAGAGGAAGGCGTATTCGTCATCCGTTCGTTCGTGCCCGACGACAGCTGGAAGCCGATCGTCTCGCGGTTTCTCGAACAGAGTTCCTGCGAACTGCAGGATTTTTAAGCCGGTTCCGATGCTCAGTGATGCGGTACCGGCAATGTTCCCGAAGGTCCCGGCTTGTCAGGGCCGGCCGGCCGCGTTTCGCCGGTCTGCGGCCGCTGTTCGTAGCGGACCCCGGGAAAGATGATCACTGCCGCCGGCGCGGTTTGTTGTGCTCGATTGGTTGCCGCCGTTCGCGGCACGAAAGACAGTACCATGCCCATGGTTCGCGTATTCCTCTCGGTTGCCCCGGAGCACAACGCAACGCCTCCATAGTCGATTAAGAAGGCAGTAGGTTAACGGAGCGCTAACGGATCGCCGCTAAATTGATCTTTGTTCTTGGGAAACGCGAAACCGGTACAGCCCGGCAGAGCGCTGTCCAGATCGTGTCGAGTGTCGGGCGTATCCTTCGTGTCAGCTTCGGATTTCAGGCAAATCGCAGCAGGAGCTGAATCGGGAAAGGCCGAAAGGCTGTTTCGCGCCGCGGTATCGGCGTTCTGCTCGCTCACCCGCCCTTCGCGCCGGGAGATCGCGCAGCTCGAAGACCTGACGCTGCCGCTTTTCGAGAATGTCTCGGTCGAATCGCGCCGCTACGTCGCGGCTGCCCTTTCCGAATGCGAATATGCACCCGCCGCGCTGGTGCGGCGGCTTTGCCAGGAGCGGGTCGACATCGCCGCTCCGCTGCTGATCCGCTCGCGCGCCCTCAGCGACGTCGACCTGATCGCGCTGATCGGACGTCACGGCCTGCCGCATGCCCGTGCCATTGCCCGCCGCAAGGATCTCAATCAGACGATCGCGGATCTCATCAAAGTGCTCGAAAGGCCGACGCTGGTGCGGTCGCAGCAGCAGCCGGAAACAACCGCCAAAGCCGCGTCCGAAAACGCCGAAGTGGTTGCGGGCGAGGTCAACAGGCAAGAGGCTTCCGATGCCGCTGAAACTGTACGCCGCCGGTTGCGATCCATGATGCGCGCCGAGAGCGGCGCTTCCATCAGTCCGTTCGTCGAGCCACAAACCTATGTCAATCTGCGCGAGACCGCGCTGACCGGCAATGCGGCATTCTTCCAGACAGCGCTCGCCGATGCGCTCGAAGTCGATTTTTCAACGGCGCGGACGCTCACCGCGAGCCACAATTACACACCGCTGCTGGCCGCCTTGCGGGCGCTCGACCTCAGCGAAGACAAGGCGTTCCTGATCACGGCCGCCATCTATCCGACCGAGTTTCCGCACCCGCAGGCGATCCGCATCTTCCTCGACCGCTACCGCCTGCTGCACCGCGACGCGGCGTTGGACAGGCTCCGCGGCTGGAAGGCCGAGACCGTGTCGAAAATCGTTCGCAAGCCTGGGCGCGTCGCCGCAAATGCCGACCTGCGCAAGCCGAACAGCGCCGATATGACCGCCACCCCAAAGGCGCGTCGCGTCTGAAGGGCTTGCCGTTAAGACGCCTTGACCGAGATAAGCTCCTCGACGCGAATGGCGCCCGCCTCGATCTCGACCACCCAGATATCCGGATCGAATCTCTTCTCGCGCTCCAGCCGCGCGTCGAAGATGGCGGCATCGTCGCCTTCGCCAAGCAGGCTGAAAAAACGGTCGTCCGGCCTGGCTGAATCGTAACTCGTCTGCGGCGCCGGCCCGAACAGCGCCATCTCCCCTTGCCTGCCCCGCGCCAGCACGAAAACCGCGCCGGCTTCCGTCGCGCCGCGCTTGACCACGGCGGCAAAGCCGCCGGCGCTGAAAACCCGGCGCAACAGCGCCGACACCCACAGATCGGTGGTTACCCGCATGGAGAAGTCCTGGACATGCGGCGGTCCTTACAGCATTGGCCGGAAGACCGTAACCGGTCTTTGCGAGGCGATCGGCGAGCGGCCGTTTCGACCCTTAGTTGGTCAGGCCGATCTCGCGCATCTTGACGTAGACGATCTCGTCGGGCTCGCCGGTCTCCGGCAAGCCGAACAGCGCCTGGAATTCCTTGATCGCGGCCTTGGTGCGCGCGCCGACGACGCCATCCAATCGCATGTCGTCATTGCCGAACGCCTTCAGTCCGGCCTGGATCTTGACGATGCGGGGATCAGGTGTTTGCGCCACCGCATTTGCCGGTGCGGACGCTGGAATGGCGGTTGGAACAGCGGCCGTTTCGACCGGCCGCGGCACGGGATGCGGCACCACGGCTGCGGTCGTCGGCGTGGCACCCAGTTGATCCAGCAAAACGCTGTCGATCTCGCCGGAGGCATTTAATCCGACCTTCTGCTGATAGGCCTGGATGGCCTTGCGCGTATTCGGTCCGGGAATCCCGTCGACGGTGCCGGAATAGAAATCGAGATCCTTCAATATGCCCTGGACCTGCTCGACGACCGGGTCGCTCTTGATCGGCGCAGCGGCCGGACGCACGATATTGATGGTGGTTTCGGGCTCGTCGCTGTCCGCCCGGGGAAAGCGCTCGATACTCCTCGTGGCGAAAAACGCGCCGGCATGCGGAAAAGGCTGGTACCAAAGCGCGTTCGCCGAGACGTAGAACAGCGTCACCAGGAACGCGGTGGAGCCGCCGACCACAACAGGATTGCGCGAGATCAGGCTGCCCAGCGCCATCGCTCCGTGCTCGAAGGCATTGCCGCGGCGTTTGACCGCCCTAGGCTGTTTTGCGGAGCGACCCATTGCTCTCCCCTTTGCCACCGTCCGCCTTGGCTTTGACTGCGGACATCGGCACCACGCCGGCCTTCTCCGCCGAGCGGCCCGTCGGGCCGTTCACGGGAAGGCTGATCGTCACCGTGGTGCCCTCGCCAGGCATGCTTTCGATCGACATGGTGCCCTCGTGCAGCGCCACCAGCCCCTTCACCAGCGAAAGCCCGAGGCCTGTGCCTTCGAAACGGCGGGTATAGTCGTTCTGGATCTGCATGAACGGCTTGCCGAGATTGGCGAAATCTTCCTCGGCGATGCCGATGCCGGTGTCCCGGACCCAGAAATGCAGCCGCGAGCCGATGCGCTTGGCGCCGATGACGACATTGCCGCCTTCGGGCGTGAACTTGATCGCGTTGGAGACGAGATTGATCAGGATCTGCTGCACGGCGCGACGGTCGGCATTTATTTCGCCTGCGTCCGGCGCGATCTGGGCCTGCAGATCGATAGCCTTTGCCTCGGCTTGCAGGCGCATCATCGATTGGCACATCTCGACCGCTTCGCGGAAGCGGAACGGTTCCGGTTCGGTCGCGTAAGCGCCCGATTCGATCCGCGATACGTCGAGTATCGAGGTGACGACGGCAAGCAGGTGCTGGCCCGAATCCCTGACCAAGCCGACATATTCCTTCTGGCGAGGATCCTTGAAGCTGCCGAACATCTCGTGCAGCAACATGTCGGAAAAACCGATGATGGCATTGAGCGGGGTGCGCAACTCATGGCTGACGACGGCAAGGAAGCGTCCTTTCGCCACCTCGGCGGAGGCAGCCGCCTCATTGGCAGCGGCAAGCTCCTGGCGCAGTCCGGCCAGTTCGTCGTTCTCGCGCAGAAGAAGCGTGAAGACAGTCTCCTGCCCCGGCGCGCGCATCATCTCGAGCGAGAACGGCCGGTAATTGTCGGCCGTCACGCCGCTGCTCTGCGGCAGCCGGACGCGAAGGTCGAGCCGGCGCGACAGGGCGCCATCGCGCATATCGGCCAGCGCACTGAGATACGGGACGCGGTCGGACAGATGGATGCGATCGAAAAGTCCGGTGCCGAAAAGCAGCTCCGGCGGCAGCCTCAGCATAGTGCGTGCCTTAGCCGAGACGTCCAGAACCTCACCATGCGCAGCGATTCGCAGCACGACGGCGTCGATCAGGTCTTCGAGCCGGTGGCTGCCGGCCGGATCGAGCTGTGCGTTGGCGGCGCCGCGAAGCGGAGCGATACGCGGAATGAGCGTGAGTGCCCAGGCCAGTGGTACCAGCCAGTGCCATGCGGCGATTTCGGTCTGGTGGGCGAGCGGCAAGACTGAACCGGCTAAAGGCTGCAGCAAGACTGCGACAAAGGCCGATATGGCGCCCCAGACCACGGCACGGCGCGATTGGCCGATCCACCACGCTTCAAACGGCAGCGCCACTGCGAGCAAGGCAACCGGCGAGGCCACACCGCCGGCGGCAGCGATAAGGGCACCGAGGGCAACGCTGCCGACGACCAAGGCGAGTTGGCCGGCCAGGGTCATCTTGCCCGAGGCAGCCACCAGCAGGGCGGCGAACCAGCAAAGGCCGAACGCCGCAAAGATCGCAGCCACAGTCACGGCCGCGCCCATTCCCGACGTGACCAGCGTCACCGCTGCACCCGCGCTGAAGAAAGGCGCCGCCAGCATGACGCCAATGAACCGGCTGTGGCGGCGACGATCGCTCTGGCCGAGTACGGACGGATGAACCATCCGTTCGCAACCGGCGGCTATCGCGCCCGGCAACTCGGCGTATCTGGCCTTGATCGCACTCAACTCAACGCACCCGGTCGTGAAAGGCCCTGCTTTGCAGGCGGCTTTTGTCGATCCGAAACTCGCATCCAGCGTTTAAGGAATGGATAAGGCTGGGCTGATCGTCCCCCGGCTGGCTGCAAATATCGGGATACCGGCGGGGAAAAACCGGGGCAATTGTCGCCATAGTAAACGGAGCGTTATCCACACCGCCCGCGCCTGCACCTGCGACCAATGGCATCAACCTGTCGCCGATTAAGAAAATGATCATGAAAAACAATAGGTTGGATAGTTATTATTTGCTGAATAAAATCTGAACCGTTCGAGGCAAATGAACTTCAAAACGCTTCGTTTCGAATCTGCCTAAAATTTGAGGAAAACTGTTGCTTTCGGGACAAGCCGTCCTTTGCGCGTCTGTGTCAGTATCGCGGTACAAGGGTCGTGCGGTTCGGAGGCATGACCGTCATAAAGGACAGACAGATGGGCTTTCTGATAAGAGCTGCTTTCTGGTTTTCGCTGGTGCTTCTGGCGCTGCCGCTGGGTGTCGGCGCCGATGATGCGGGCCGCGAAAGCGTCGGGCCGCTCCAGGCGCTGTTTGCGGCGCGCGAAGCCGTCGGCGATATCGCTGGCATCTGCGAGCGCAAGCCGGACGTGTGCGAGACCGGCAAATCGGCAATGCATACCATCACCGCCCGGGCAAAGGAGACCGCCAAGATCGCGGCTGCCATGCTGGACGACAAGGCCGCTGAACCCGATACAGTGACGACTACCGGCAGCGTGCCCGGGGAAATCGTCTTGCCGGCGAAAGTCGATCTGCCGGCGAAACTGCACTTGCCGGCGAAGAACTGAGACTGTTTCGGCCGAATTCATCGCCGGACCGCAAGGCTCCCCATGCCCGGCGCCTGCGGCGTTTCTCCTCTTTTTCCGTGACGCGGCAGCGCCGGATCACTATATCCGGGAGCATGACGACGACGATCCAGACCATCCGCGACGACTTTTCCCTGCTCGACGAGTGGGAAGACCGCTATCGCTATGTGATTGAACTGGGTGAAGCGCTGCCGCCGTTTCCCGATGAGCAACGCATACAAGCCAACAAGGTGCCGGGCTGCGTCAGCCAGGTCTGGCTGACTACCGAGCAAGGCGGGGGTGTCGACCCCGTTATCACCTTCAAGGGCGATTCCGACGCGCATATCGTGCGCGGCCTGGTCGCCATCATGCTGGCGCTGTTTTCGGGACGGCCGGCCAGTGAAATCCAGAGGACCGACGCCGAGGCAACGCTAAAGGCGCTCGGACTTGACGAGCACCTGTCGCCGCAGCGCGCCAATGGTCTCCGCTCGATGGTCAAGCGCATCAAGCGTGACGCCGAGGCAGCGTTGAAGCAGACCGCCTGACCGCACGGCAGTTGCTGGCGGGCATGGCGGGTTCGACCTTGACCCCATAATACAAAACGGCGCCCGCAGGCGCCGTTTGAGTATCAAACCGGAAGAGCCGCTTGTCAGCGTCCCTTGCGCTTGCGGCCGAGACCCATCTTCTTGGCGAGCTGCGAACGGGCGGCCGCGTAATTGGGCGCAACCATCGGATAGCTCGGGTCCAGGTTCCACTTTTCGCGATACTGGTCGGGCGTGAGATCATAGTGGGTCATCAAGTGACGCTTGAGCGACTTGAACTTCTTGCCGTCTTCGAGACAGATGATGTAGTCGTCATGTACCGACCGCTTCGGATTTACCGCCGGCTTCTGCTTGTCGGCAGGCGGCTGCTCGGCGGCCCCGCCGACACGCCCGAGAGCGGCATGGACATCGGCGATAAGGTTCGGCAGTTCGCCGACCGGTACGGGATTGTTGCTGACATAGGCAGCCACCACATCGGCGGTGAGCTCGATCAGCGCGTCACTGTTTCTGGAAGGTGTTTCGGTAATATCCATGGCGTTCAGGTCCCAACGAGAATTGTTTCTGTCTACGCCCTATTTTTGGCAGGCAGGGCATCGCGCGAACTTGTGCAGGAAAAAGCCTCCGCGATTCGCGTCGCGGCATCTTAATGAGCCTGAGCGCCAAGTAAGTCAATTCGCTTCTTGCGGTCTATTCAGCGATACAAGTCAAATATTCCTCATTCAGCTTCACTCTTTCGTGCAAAGTGTAACCTTGCCGTTTTTTCTGGTCAGACCAGCATCGACTGACGCGGCGGCAAGCAGCCATTACACAAACGGCAGCAGGTAAATAGAGTTCGATGCTTGACCCTGCCGGCGGCATTACAGCCTGGATGATCGGTGGATTCAGTAAAATCATAGGTTGCGAAGCGTTACTGTTGCTCGCGAGCCGTCGCCGGAGCGGTGCGCTGTGTCATTGAAATGGGGTAATGTATTTCCGTAGACCCAGCCATATCGGCCACTTGCCAAGCCGCGAAGGCAGTTGCATGAGATTGACCGGCACTGGCAGGGTCATCGCAGCGACGGCGAGAACCGCGGCAGTCCGAGAAGAAATATTCGTTATCCGTTCCTCCAGCCCGTCCTCTCGAGCCACCACGACAATAGATCATAGCCCTTGAACCCGCGCTGCTCGGCGTGTTCATTCGCCATTCAAGTAGCTTCCACAGCGAGACGCAATGACCAGAACCCCAGTGTTTCCGACCGCCACGCCGCCGCAGCCGGAGAAGCGACCGATCTTCGACACGCATCACGGCATAACGCGGACGGACGATTATGCCTGGCTGAGGGCCGCCAATTGGCAAGAGATGTTCAGGGATCCGTCCCTGCTCGACGGCCAAATCCGCGCCCACCTCGAGGCCGAGAATGCTTATCAGGCGGCGCTGATGGCCGATACGGTCCAATTGCAGAAGCAGCTTTTCGCGGAAATGAAGGGACGCATCAAGGAAGACGATTCTTCCGTGCCGATGAAGGACGGACCTTACGCCTACGGCTCCTCCTTCAAGCTTGGCGGCCAGCAGCCGCGTTATTTCCGCACGGCGCGTGACGGCGGCGACAAGCAGATATTGCTCGACGGCGATGCCGAGGCCGAGGGCAAGCCCTATTTCCGCCTGGGCGGCGTCGATCATTCGCACGACCACAGCAAGCTGCTCTGGGCCTTCGACGACAAGGGTTCCGAATTCTACACGCTGCGCGTCCGCGATCTGGCCGGCGGCAACGATCTGGCGGACAGGGTCCCGGACACCGGCGGCGGCGGTGTGTGGGATGCCGGCAATGACGGTTTTTTCTACACCCGCCTCGACCCCAACCACCGTCCTTCCAAAGTGCTGTTCCATGCGCTTGGCGACGGTCCTGAAAACGACCGGCTGATCTACGAGGAGACCGATCCCGGCTTCTTCATGGATGTCGGTGGCACGCGCTCCAACGAGTGGATCATGATCGGCATCAACGATCATGAGACCTCGGAATACCGCATCATGAGCGCCAACGATCCGTTCGCAGAGCCGAAGCTGGTTGCGGCGCGCCAGACCGGCCTGCAGTACGAACTCGAGGAAGGCGGCGACATCTTCTTCATCCTCACCAATGCCGACGGCGCCAAGGACTTCAAGATCATGACGGCGCCGGCCCACGATCCGGTGCGCGCCAACTGGCAGGAACTGGTGCCGCACGAAGCGGGCCGGTTGATCCTTTCGGTGATCGGCTTCAAGGACCACATGGTCCGGCTCGAGCGCAAGGAAGGCCTGCCGCGCATCGTCGTACGCGACCGCAAGAGCGGCGAGGAGCACCTGATCTCCTTCGACGAGGAAGCCTTCTCGCTCGGCCTGTCCGGCTCCTACGAATACGACACCGAGATCATGCGCTTTTCCTATTCGTCGATGACGACCCCGGCGCAGGTCTTCGATTACAACATGCGCACCCGCGAGCGGATGCTGCTCAAGACCCAGGAAGTGCCGTCCGGCCACAACCCGGAGCACTACGTCACGCGCCGGCTGATGGCGCCTGCCGCCGACGGCGAACTGGTGCCGATCTCGCTCCTCCATCACCGCGACACGCCGCTCGACGGGTCCGCACCTTGCCTGCTTTACGGCTACGGCTCCTACGGCATCACCGTCCCGTCCGCGTTCAACACCAATCTGTTTTCGCTGGTCGACCGCGGCTTTGTCTACGCGATAGCCCATGTTCGCGGCGGCAAGGACAAGGGCTATGGCTGGTACGACGACGGCAAGCGGGCGAACAAGATGAATACGTTCACCGATTTCATCGCGGTCGCCCAGCATCTCGTCGCCGAGCGCTATACACAGCATGACCGCATTGTCGCGCAAGGCGGTTCCGCCGGCGGCATGCTGATGGGCACGGTCGCCAACATGGCGCCGCAATGCTTCGGCGCCGTCGTCGCCGAGGTTCCCTTCGTCGACGTGCTCTCCACCATGCTCGACGCCAGCTTGCCGCTGACGCCGCCGGAATGGCCGGAATGGGGCAATCCGATCGCTTCGGCGGAGGATTACCGGACCATCGCCGCCTATTCACCCTACGACAATGTCGCCGCACTCGACTATCCGCCGATCCTGGCGCTGGCCGGCCTGACCGACCCGCGCGTCACTTATTGGGAGCCGGCCAAATGGGTGGCGCGGTTGCGCGACCGCAAGACAGGTGGGAATCCGGTGCTATTCAAGATCAACATGGATTCAGGCCATGCCGGTGCCTCCGGCCGGTTCTCCAGGCTGGGGGAAATCGCCTTCACCTACGCCTTCGCGCTCAAGGTGACAGGCAAGGCCGAGCTTGCGGCGTGAACATCGGCGGATGAGCGGTCATTGCCTTCCGTTCCGCGACGTGGCTTCATTGGCGGTGAGAGTTGCGGAGCCCACCGATGATCGATCTCGCCACGTTGATAGCTTATGTCGCGGTTGTGCTTGGCTTTGTCTTCATCCCGGGTCCCGCCACTCTTCTGACGGTGGCGCGGGCAACCAGTTCCGGAACCAGGGTGGGCATTGCGACCGGCGCCGGGATCGCGGCCGGCGACGTGGTTCACACCTTCATGGCGATCGTCGGCATTTCGGCGATCATTGCCACGTCGGCGGCGCTTTTCAGCATAGTGAAGTACATCGGCGCAGCCTACCTCATTTATCTCGGCATTCGCGCGATCATCGAGAAAACGCCGGCCTATCCGGCCGCCGGCGCACTTGCGATCCCCGCTTCCAAAGCATTTCGGCAGGCTGTTTTGACCGAGGTTCTCAATCCCAAGACCGCGCTTTTCTTCCTCGCATTTCTTCCGCAGTTCGTGCGGCCTGAAAACGGATCGGTGATGCTTCAACTGGCGATATTGGGCGTCATCTTTGTTCTGTTGGGCCTCGTCAGCACGGTGGTTTTCGCCGTGGGTGCGGGCGGCCTCGGTGCATTCCTGCGCCGAAACCCGACGGTGCTGAGATGGCAAGGCAAGGCTGTCGGCGGTATCTATTGCGCCTTGGGCATCCGGCTGGCGCTGCAACAGCGCTAGGGTCTCGACAAGCGACGCCGTATGAGGCTTCGGATACTAGGCAGGCACAGTTGATTTTCCGCTCGCAATTGCAAAGGCCGCGCGCTACCCAGTGCGCGGCCTTTTCACGGTCGCCGCCAACACTCAATCATCCAGGGATCTGCCATGTTGCTCGTCGATGTCTATCTCGACAAATCGCCCATCCAGGGCATCGGCGTCTTTGCCAAGAACCACATTGCCCGCGGCACGCTGGTCTGGAAGCTCGACCCGAAATACGACCGGCGCATCGAGGTGGAGACCTATGAGCGGGAAACCGGGCCGGTCAAAACCTATCTCGACCGCTACGCCTATCCGGACCGGCGCGACCCGAACTACATCGTCTTCGAGGCCGATGATGCGCGCTACATGAACCATGCCGACGACCCGAATTGCGACGTCTCGCAGCCGGAGGAGACCTATGCCTTGCGCGACATTGCGCCCGGCGAGGAAATGACCTGCGACTACAATCACTTCTTCGAAACCGGCTTCGACTTTCTCGGCGACCGCTGACGCAACAGCTGTCAGCTCGCCGGCTTCTTGCGCGCCGGATAGCCGTTGGGATGCGGCGGCACGGCTTTCAGGTAGGCGGCGATCGCCGAGCGGTCCTCCGGGGTCAGCACGGCCATGTTCCGCTGCACGTCGACCATAGCGCCGCCGACCGTATCGAAATCCGGCGTGAGGCCGGTTTCGAGATAGTTGGCGACGTCGGCCTCGGACCAGTCCGCGATGCCGCCCTCGCCCGACGTGATGTTCGGCACGATGCCGCTGCCTTCGGCGGCGGCCGCACCTGCCAGCCATTGGCTCTTGCTGGTGCCGCCGGCAAGATCCCGCGGCGTGTGGCATTCGCCGCAATGGCCGGGGCCTTCGACCAGATAGCGGCCTGTCAACACCGGATCCGGTGTGCCGTCGGGAAAGGAAACGACCGGCTGGTCACTCAAATAGAGCAGCTTCCACAAGCCAAGACCGCGTCGGACGTTGAAGGGAAATGCCAGCGAATTGGCGGGCGCCTTGCCGGCGACCGCGGGTAACGTCTTCAGGAATGCATAGAGATCGGCAATGTCGGCCGGCTTCATGCGCGCGTAGGAAGCATAGGGAAATGCCGGATAGAGATGCTCGCCCGACGGCGACACGCCCTTCAGCATGGCGTTGGCAAGATCCTCGACCGACCAGGCGCCGATGCCGTCCCTGGTATCCTGCGATATGTTCGGCGGCACGAAGCTGCCGAACGGCGTCTTGAGCTCAAGGCCGCCGACCAGCCGAAGGCGGGCGTCGCCTTGCGAGCCGGGCTTGGCATGACAGGATGTGCAGCCGCCGGCGTAGAAGATGCGCTTGCCCCTGGCGGCGTCGCCGGGACCAAGCTCAGCCAGCGTTGCGGCATCGACCCTGACCGGAGCCGACAGCAACCAGCCGGCAATCGCGGCCGCGCCGCCCAGAACGAGGGCGGCGCCGACAAATTTCTTCAGCAAGCGCATTGCCCGCTATCAGCCTTTTTTTACCCGGTAGTTTTGATGGCAGTTGCCGCAGCCGCCGCCAATGGTGTTGAACTGCGCCTTCAACGCGTCGGCATCCGCAGGTGCTGCGGCGACCGCCGCCTTGACGTCGGCGAGGTACTTGCCTTCAGCCGTCTTGAAGCCGGCCATGTCCTGCCAGATTTTTGGGGACGCCGTGGTGTCGCCGGTGTCGCTGCCGGCCGGGAAAAGCGTGTCGACGCCGGCATGGAATTTCTCGGCATTGACCTGCAGTGCCTGCAACGCCGTCAGCACCGAAGCTGCGTCGTAGGGCGTCTCGCCCTTGACCACTTTCGACAAGCCGGCGGCGATCTTGCCACGTTCCTTCATCAGGGCCTGCCGGTCGGCTACCGGGTCGGCAAATGCCGCCGAACCAGCGAAGGCGAGCATCGAGATGGCGAGGATAAGCTTTCTCATTCACTTGGCTCCATGTTGAAGGCAAATTCAGGATGCGGTCCCACCCCGATGACAAACGGCAAGGATGGCCTAAAAATTCCGACGCTTCGCCTCACGCTTGCGTGAAATTTTTGCAGCTGTCGTTCTGATGCTGAAAAAGAAAAGCCCCGGTTCTGCCGGGGCTTTTCTGGAACGGATCAGGCCTTTTCGTAGAGCTCGAGCACATAGTCCCAGTTGATGAGACTGTCGACGAAGGCTTCGAGATATTTCGGCCGGGCGTTGCGATAGTCGATGTAGTAGGAGTGTTCCCAGACATCGACGCCGAGGATCGGCGTCGCGCCATGGACGAGCGGGTTCTCGCCATTCGGCGTCTTCGAGATAGCCAGCTTGCCGTCCTTGACCGAGACCCAGGCCCAGCCCGAACCGAACTGGGTGGTGCCGGCGGCGATGAAGTCGGCCTTGAACTTGTCGTAGCCGCCAAGGTCGCTGTCGACCGCCTTTTGCAATGCGCCGGGCAGCTTGTTGCCGCCGCCGCCCTTCTTCATCCATTTCCAGAAATGGATGTGATTGTAGTGCTGGGCGGCATTGTTGAAGAGGCCCGCATTCTTGCCGAAGGACTGTTTGACGGCCTCTTCGACCGACAAATCGCCCATGCCCGCCTCGGCGGCCAGCTTGTTGCCGTTGTCGACATAGGCCTTGTGGTGCTTGTCGTGATGATATTCCAGCGTTTCCTTGGACATATAAGGCTGCAAAGCCTCGTAATCATAGGGCAAGGCGGGCAATTCAAAAGCCATCGGTCGTACTCCCTCGTGGAAAAATCCGGTGTCGATACCGGACTAACATAGGACTGGATTGGTCTGGAACAACTCCGGAAACGAAGCGCCGGCCGCTTTTTAGCGGGTCAGCCGGGCGAAGTCGAATGCGCCCATTCCCAATAGAGTTCGCGCGCCTTCTTGGCCACCGGTCCGGGCTGCAGATTGCGATCCTCGATACGGGTGACCGGCACCACTTTCGAGTGGTTTCCGGTCGAGAAGATTTCGTCCGCCTCCAGGAAATCGCGGATCGACAGCGTCTTTTCTGTCGTCGTGAACCCGTATTCGCCAAGCAGGGCCATGGTGCGCGCGCGGGTGATGCCGGAAAGGAAGGTGCCGTTCGGCGCCGGCGTCAGGACATGGCCGTCCTTGACCAGAAAAATATTCGACGTGCCGGTCTCGGCGACATTGCCCAGCATGTCGAGCACGAGCGCATTGTCGAAGCCGCGCATCTTGGCTTCGAGGATGGCCCGGCCGTTGTTGGGATAAAGGCAGCCGGCCTTGGCATTGGTCGGCATGGTTTCGATGGTCGGGCGCCGGAACGGCGACACCGTCACCGAAAACCCCGCCGGCGAGATCATCGGCGATTCATAGAGGCAAAGGCAGAAACGCGTCGAGGCCGGGTCGGCCGGCACGCCCATATAGCCGCCATGCTCGGCCCAATACATCGGCCTGATATAGACCGCCGTCTTGCCGTCGAACTTCTTCAGCCCGTCCCAGGTCAGGCCGACGATCCTGTCGGTGCTCATCGTCGGCTTCAGGCCGAGCGCGATCGCCGAGGCGTTTACCCTTGCCGCATGGCGATCGAGATCGGGAGCGACGCCCTCGAACCAGCGGGCGCCGTCGAACACGCTGGTGCCGAGCCACATGGCGTGACTGCGCGGCCCTAGAATGGCAACATTGCCCTCGTACCAGTCGCCGTCGACGAAGGTCCATGTCGCGGATTGCGCCGCAGTCGCCAGTGTCATTGCCAGGTTCCGTTCGATGCTTGTTGCGGCGCATTGGAAGATGCTTTGGCGGCCGCCGTCAACCGGCTTGGCTGAGATTTGTTGAGGCCAGCGGGCTGGCGGACTGCAATCAGCGCTTGCGCCTTGCCTTACGCGGCCTCAAAACTGTCGAATGCAGTTCGCGGCTTACGTTTTCGACGCCTATGGCACGCTGTTCGACGTGCATGCGGCCGTGCGCCGTCACGCCGACCAGATCGGGCCGGACGGCCAGTTGCTGTCCGATATCTGGCGCGCCAAGCAGCTGGAATATTCCTGGGTCAGGACGCTGATGGGGGCCTATGCCGATTTCTGGCAGCTCACCGAGCAGGCCCTCGACTTCGCCCTGCGCAAGGTTCCATCCGCCGATGCCGGGCTGAGGGCGAAGCTGCTCGAGGCCTATTGGCGGCTGGACTGCTATCCGGAGGTACCGGCCGTGCTCAAGGCGCTCAAGGCATCGGGGGCAAGGCTGGCGATCCTGTCCAACGGTTCGCCTGAGATGCTGGAAGCGGCCGTCAAATCCGCCGCGCTCGACCAGGTCCTGGACGACATCTATTCCGTCGACAGCGTCAAGCGCTTCAAGACCGATCCGTCGGTCTACGACATGGTCACCACGGGCTGGCGCCTCTATCCGGGCGCTGTCTCTTTCCAGTCATCCAACCGCTGGGACGTCGCCGGCGCCACCAAATTCGGCTTCAGGACGGTGTGGATCAACCGCGCCAATCAGCCAGAGGAATACCGGGATTTTCCACCGGCCCTGATCCTGCCGTCCCTTGAAGGTCTGGTCGCCGGGGGGTGACACCGGAATGTTGCGTCGGCGCAACAGTGACGATCCAGTCACAGCTTTGCCTTTGTTTGTCCACCCTGCGGCCAGAATTGGAACCGCCTATCGCGCCGGGCATTGCTCGGGCAACCGCGCGCAACCGGGCGCATTCATGCTTTGTTGCGATTTGAGACTTAAAAAAGGCAATCATGTTCACACCCCCATCGTCCTCTCTGCGCCTGAGCCGTCGCGGTTTCCTCAACGCAGCAGCCCTTGGCGCCGCCTCGGTCGCGGTCTCCAGTTGCACCACGCTGTCGCAACAGCCGGTCGAGCCGCCGCCGCCGACCTATGTCGAGCCGGCGCTTGGCGACTATGTGACGATGTATGGGCCGATGTCGGATGGCGGCTTCGAGCTGCCGGCCATACCGGTCGACAAGATCGACCCGCAGTTCCTGCGCCAGATCGTTGACGATCCGACCGGGCAGCAGCCGGGCACCATCGTCGTCGACACCACCAATCACTTCCTCTATCTGGTGCGCCCGGGCGGCCAGGCGATCCGCTATGGCGTCGGCCTCGGCCGCGCCGGCTTCGAATGGTCGGGCGATGCGGTGGTCCAATGGAAGCAGAAATGGCCGAAATGGACGCCGCCGGACGAAATGATCGCCCGCCAGCCCGAACTAAGACCGTACAGCGCCGACAATGGCGGCATGCCCGGTGGGCTCAAGAACCCGCTTGGCGCGCGGGCGCTCTATCTCTTCCAGGGCAACCAGGACACGCTCTACCGCTTGCACGGTTCGCCGGAATGGCGGTCGATCGGCAAATCGGTGTCGTCGGGCTGTGTTCGCCTGATGAACCAGGACATTATCGATCTCTACGACCGAGTGCCGAACAAGACCCCGGTCGTGGTGACGGCCGATATCGGCCAGCCGATGGTGGCGACAGCAAACCGCAAAGCCATCCCGATCGACGCCGGCGTGCCGGAAGGATCGATCCTGCTCGGCCCGGTCAAGGCGATCACAGACTCGATCTTCTGAGCTGACGGAAGCACAGGCGGGATTGCTCACGGCTCCTGCTGGTTTTGCCGAGCGTCGGCTTGCCCGTGCCGGTGCCCGCCTTTGGATTTGATGCTTAGGTTGAGGCGGACTTTGCCGCACCTGTGTGCAGACGCCACCAGTGACAGCTCATGACCCCGGAGCGGACATTTCGCGCTCAGAAGGGATTATCACGGTGATCGGAGGGATACCCCTCCTGTCATCCTGACCGTATTTGTGCTGGATGCGCTCTGACAGGTGCGATGCCGTGGCAGGTTTTTGTAGACCTTGGCGCGAAGGAATGATCCAAAATGTAACCCTGGCCATGCCAATTGCTTCAACGATCGATGCAATCCACTCAGAGCAGGTTGATCGCAATTTGCACGTTGCCGCGCGTCGCTTTCGAGTACGGACAAATGTCGTGCGCCTCGTCGATCAGGGCTCGTGCGGTATTGTACTCCACGCCAGGCAGGCTGACGTTGAGCCGAGTGCTGAGAGAGTAGCCGTCGTCCCCGAGATTTAGATCAACCTCGGCATCGATTCTCACTCCGGCCGGCAGCATAATTTTTTGTTCGTGAGCCACAGACGCAACCGCGCTTGCGAAGCTGGCCGACCAGCCGGCTGCAAGCAGTTGCTCCGGGTTGGTGCCGATGCGCGCCGATCCGGGTATGGAAAGCCTGATGTCCAGAAGGCCATCAGAGCTGCGCGAGGCGCCATTCTCGCGGCCACCTGTGGTTGCGGTCCTGGCCGTGTAAACAACCCTTGCGATCGGGTTCATAGGCATTCTTTTGGTGGTTGTCGTACCTGCCGGAGGGGCGGCGCCGCGAACTCGATCACGCGTCGACCTCGACAACGGCGTCGGCAAAGGCCTGTGGTGCTTCCTGAGGTAGGTTGTGTCCAATGCCGCCCATGACTACCCGGTGGCTATATCTGCCTGAAAACATCTTGGCGTAAGCGCTGGCGTCCGGATGCGGCGCGCCATTGGCGTCGCCCTCGAGCGTCATCGTGGGCACGGAGATGACGGGTGCCTGAGCAAGCCGCTGCTCCAGTGGATCATATTGCACCTCGCCTTCTGCCAGGCCGAGCCGCCAGCGATAATTGTGGATGACGATCGCGACGTGATCCGGATTGTCGAAGGCCGCAGCACTCCGCTCGAACGTGGGCTCATCGAAATTCCATTGCGGCGAGGCGAGCTGCCAAATCAGCCTGGCGAAATCGCGCGTATATTTCTCGTAGCCGACACGGCCGCGATCGGTAGCGAAGTAATATTGGTACCACCATTGCAGCTCGGCCTTCGGCGGCAGCGGCAGTTTGCCGGCTTGCTGGTTGCCGATGAGATAGCCGCTCACCGAGACCATCGCCTTGCAGCGTTCCGGCCACAGGACGGCGATGATGTTCGCCGTCCGAGCGCCCCAGTCGCAGCCGGCAATCGTCGCCTTCTCGATACCCAGCGCATCCATCAGCGCGACGATGTCGGCAGCGATGGCCGACTGCTGACCATTGCGCATCGTCTCGTCCGACAGGAACCGCGTCGTGCCGTATCCGCGCAGGTAGGGCACGATCACGCGGCGGCCTTTCGCCGCCAGAATGGGCGCAACGTCGACATATGTGTGGATGTCGTAAGGCCAGCCATGGAGAAGGATAACGGGCGCACCGTCGGCAGGGCCGGCCTCTGCATAGCCGACATTAAGGACACCGGCATCGATCTGCCTGGGTTCGCCGAACGAGTTCTTTGCAGTGTGCATCGCAGACGCCGTCGTCTGGTCGACTCCAATGGGCGCCGCCCTCGCTGTCGCGGTCATGCCGAGTTCGGCAAGCGTCATGCCCATTGCGGCTGCACCGATCAGGCGACGGCGGCGCTCATCGATTTTGTCGCAAACACTGATCGTGTTCATAGTGATGTCTCTTTGTGATGAGGCAATGTGCTTTGTTCCTGCGTAGTCACGAGACGAGCTGCTGGCCGCCGTCGAGGTCGTATGTCGCGCCCGTCAGCGCCGTGTTGCTCATGATGTGAACGGCGAGCGCGGCGACATCAGCCGGTCCGACGACACGTCGGATTGGCAGCGTCGCGCGCAGTTCATCGCGCCGCTTGTCGAGGTTGTCGCCGAGCAGCGACGCCGACAGTGGCGTGTCGACGAAGCCTGCGGCGATCAGGTTGACGCGTATCGGCGCGAGCTCGAGCGCGAGATTGGCGATGAGCGCGGGGAACGCGACGGTAACCGTCGAGACGATCGCGAGGCCTGGTTTTGGGCGGCGTGCGCCCGTGCCGCCCATGAATATCAGTGAGCCGGCCGACCCGACCTTGCCAGCGGCGCTGCGTGCCACATTGAGCGCGAGCAATAGGTGGTCCGTGAGATCGTGTCGTGCCTCCTCGGGAGGAATTTCGAGGGGAGAGCGATAATGGGGAGCGCCGGCAGTAACCATCACATGGTCGATCAAGTCCGGCAGATCTTGAAAGAACGACTTCAGCTGGGTCGCATCATTGGCGTCGAAGGCGGCGGTGCCCTCAGCGCTAATCTCGCACGCTGCTTGATCGAGGCGGTCGCGATTGCGTCCGGTGAGGATGACGCGGGCGCCTTCGGCGCGGGCACGCCGGGCGGTCTCCAGACCGATGCCGGCGCTACCGCCGATGACGACGACGGTCTGGCCAAGAAGTTCAGGTTCGCGCTGAGTGGGGATGGCTGCGGTACTCATGATTTCCTCCGATAAAGGCCGTCAGGTCGCCACGATCTCCGCAGGCCGCGAACGAATACGGCGCCAGTGTGCCGCCGTCTGGAAGCTCTTCCTACTGCGGCAGTTCCTCGCCAGACTGCTCGGCCACTATGTATTCGGCGTACCAGTCCGGCCAGTTCTCGTCACGCTGGCCGCCGGTCCGCTTCTCGTGCTCTCCGTGGGCGACCGACGCGCGCCGCATTGCGGCGGCCAGGTCGCCCTCGGAGGCGAAGCTCGTCGCCTTCGAGTCGATCCGGCCCGGAAACCGGGTGGTGATCTCCTGGAGCAGCCAGCCGTTCCCGTCGGGATCGCTGAACGTTGCAAAGGAGACGTAGCTGCGTCCCTCCGGGTCCCGACCATTGACAGCAGGCTGTCCCGGACCGGCACGGTGGAACACTTCGCTCACATCTGCACCGTGAGCGATGAGCTCGGCGCGCGCCGCTACGATGTCGGACACGATGAGATAGAGACCCTGTGTCGACCCCGGCGCGGCCGAGGTGACGCCTTGCCGAAGTGGATCGAGCCAGGCGAGCCCGGAGGCGTGAACTGCACAACCCGGAACATGTCGCCGACCGCGAAGTCGGCATCGAGCCGCCAGCCGAGGCCCTCGTAGAACTGCTTGGAGCGGTCGACGTCTGCGACCGGAATAACGACAACCTCGAACTTCAGGTCGACGGGACGTGCGCTTGCGGTGTCGGAGGTCTTTTCGCCCTGACGGGCCGTTGCGATGTCTGACATGGTCGTTTTCTTTCCAGTTGGGTGGGACCTGGTCCTGCCCGATCGTTGCCACGTAATGACCGAGCCTGTTCTGGATCTCTCTGCTGCATGTCGGCCAGAGCCAAGTTCTCTTCGACGTATTTTGACGCGTCGAGCGCACGGAAACGGTCCGCCGGAGTGCAGAGTGAGATGCGCACGGTTGGCCATTCCCTCGCGTGTGAGATCGATCATCACCTACGCCTCGGCGGCCGAGGTCTGGACGGCAGAAATCGAGTCGATGATTTGGTCTGTCGTGACAATCGCGCTGGCGTAGTTCGGCATGTTGATGTCGAGAGCCGCGTGCATCTCCTCATCCGAGTAGTCTGCCGTCGCGTCCCTCACCATGGTTACGTCGTAGCCGAGCTCGGCGGCGAAGCGAACGGTCGCTTCGACGCAGGTGTGTGCGATCAGTCCGATGACAATGAGTTTCTGGATTCCGTGCCTTTTCAGCTGCAGATCCAGATCCGTATTGGCGAACCCACTGGAACACCAATGTTCGGTCGCGACAGTTTCGCCTGGCTTGGGCTCGAACTCGGACCGAATCTCGCCGCCCCAGGTGCCGTATTCAAAGCTCTTGCTCTTCCATGCTCTCTTCTGGACGGGCGCGACGTAAGTCCATGTCTCATAGTCGCCCGGACGGTATCGATGATGCATTGCATAGAAGACGCGAAGCTTAGCTTGACGCGCGGCATTCAGGACTTGCAGCATGTGAGGCACGCAGCCGTTCGCCTCTGCGACAGCCCGGATGCGGGGCCATATCTTGCCCCCATCGGAAATGAAGTCGTTGTACGGATCGATCACCAAAAGTGCGGTGACCTCCCGGTCATGTGCGTGCCTCGTCATTGTGCCTCCTCCATGGAGCGGCTACATCACAAGAAAGATGCTGCCGCTCAGTTCCTGAGCGCGGCTCGTTCGATGCTGGCCGCAAAAAGCGGCGTCTCGCCCTTGTTGTGAGCGATCGACATGGGCTGGCGCTGTGACCGAAGCACCTCGAACGGGATGCCCTGGCGCTCGAAGAAGGCCATGAATTCCTTCGTGGCCCAGGACCGGACGTGGTTGGTAAACTCACATCGGCGACTGTCGATAGCCTTGACGCTCAGCTCCCAACGCACATGGATCGTGGTGCGGCCCGTAGGCGTGAAGAGGTCTGAAACCGACTCCAGGATGAGGTGATCCTTGCGGCCAAGCGTCTCGACATAGTGTTGCACCATCAGGCTGCCGCCGATGATCTCGACATTGATCGACATGCGCTTGCCATCCGGCGCCGTCGTGAAACCCGCCGCTATGTGGGCAGGCGAACACCCCTGATATTCATGTTCGGACAGCGCGAAGCACCAGTTGGGAATGTCAATCTTCTCGATCGGCGCGTTGATGATAGCCGTAAAGCTTGAATCGACGATTTCATGGTCCTCGACGGGGGCTGCCATCTTCGTGATG
This sequence comes from Mesorhizobium sp. M1227, assembly GCF_040318315.1. Lineage (NCBI taxonomy): Bacteria > Pseudomonadati > Pseudomonadota > Alphaproteobacteria > Hyphomicrobiales > Phyllobacteriaceae > Mesorhizobium > Mesorhizobium sp. M1227. The sequence goes on along the minus strand of NZ_JAMYLZ010000014.1, from coordinate 108,745 downwards.
GGTTCGTGCGATGCGGAAGAGTGCGCGATTGCTGACATGGCGTTCTCCTTTGTCCCGGGTTCAATCGGGTTGCCTTGGACAGTCGAGCAGGTGTGACTGCAAGCGGAACCCTGTGAGGGGTTCAGATTTGCTGGCGCAGCGGACGAAATGCCGTCCGGAGTTCGGCGGTGAAGGCCGCGGGCTGCTCCCAGGCTGCGAAATGGCCGCCCTTGGGGAGCCGGTTGTAATGGATAAGCTTCGGATACGCCTTTTCAGCCCAGGTCTCCGGCGCCTGGTAGATCTCGTCCGGGAAGGCGCTCACAGCGACCGGGATCTTGATGCCCCTGGGGTCGAAGAAGCCTCCCGTCGGGTGGTGCGCGTTGTCCCAGTAAAGACGCGCCGAGGAGATCGCCGTGTTGGTCAGCCAGTACATCGTGACATTGTCCAGGATATCGTCCTTCGTCAGCCCTTCCGGCTGCCCGTCGAAGACGCGTGCGATCAGCTCGTAGCTGCGGATGTCGTGGTCGAGCATCCAGGCTGCGAGACCAACCGGCGAGTCGACGATGCCGTAGAGCGTCTGCGGGCGATTGTTCATCTCGATCGCGTAGCCCAGCCCGTTCTTGTAGAAATCGTCGAGCTGGTCCCAGGCGCGCTTCTCGTCGGGCGAGAGGCCGGCGGGCGCCCGGCCGCCGGCGGCAAGCGCCTTCGAGATGTCGGCGGGCACGGTGGCAGCCATGTTGGTGTGGATGCCAAGCAAGCCCGGAGGCTCTTGCAGCGCCATCGTCTCCGACACGGCGTTGCCCCAGTCGCCGCCCTGCGCGACGTATCTCGTGTAACCGAGGCGTTGCATCAGCATCGCCCACGCTTTGGCGATGCGGACAGGTGTCCATCCCGGTGCGGTCGGCTTGCCTGAGAAGCCGTAACCAGGCAGCGAGGGGATCACCACATGAAATGCGTCCGCTTCGCTCCCGCCGTTGGCGGTTGGATTGGTGAGCGGCTCGATGACCTTCAACTGCTCGATGATCGAGCCAGGCCAGCCATGCGTGATAATTACCGGCAATGCATTCTCATGCCTGGAGCGGACATGGATGAAGTGGATGTCCAGCCCGTCGATCTCGGTGATGAACTGCGGCAGGGCATGGAGCCGGGTCTCCATCTTGCGCCAGTCGTAATCCGTCGCCCAGTACTTCGCGAGCTTCTGCATTGTGGCGAGCTGCACGCCCTGGGTGTCGTCAGCCACATTCTCCTGGTCCGGCCAGCGGGTCGCGGCGACGCGTCGGCTAAGCTCGTCGATTTCCTCCTGAGGAAAGCTGACCTTGAAGGGCCGGATCGCATCGCCCGCGGCTGCGGCGACCGATGGGAGCAGGCTGGCAGTACCTACGGCGGCAATGCCCATTGCGGCCGTGCTCAAAACCAGGCGGCGGTCCTGATCGATTAGTTCGGGAGTCTTGGTCGTATTCATGGGTCTCTCCTGGGGGGTGCTCGGTGCTGCCGAAAACTTACGCCCGCAGGACGAGAATCGCCCGTTATGTGTTGTGAGCCCCCTGTTAGTGGCTGTCAGCGCTGGTGGCTCCGGGCAGCGGGGTCCTGCCACCGTTCGCCTATGGTGCAGGTGTTGTACTTGACTTAGACTATCGGCTTGGTGGCGGGCGGCTCCGAGAGAAGCGCCATGACGATAGTGGCAGGTCAGGCCAAGGACGGACTGTCGTTCGGTCCTTTCCATCTGGTTGCGCGCGAAAGGCTCGTCACAAAAGACGGCGCTCCCTTGGCGCTGGGCTCGCGTGCACTGGACATTCTCATTGCCCTGATCTCCACGCCGAATGAAATCGTCGGCAAAAAGGATCTGATGTCGCGGGTTTGGCCCGATGTCGTAGTCGAGGAAGGCAGCCTGCGGTTTCACATGACCAGGCTCCGCAAGGCGCTGGGTGACGGAAAGGACGGCGCACGATACATCGCGACACTACCAGGGCGGGGTTATTGCTTCATCGCGCCCGTCTCGCAGATCGGCGGTCCGCGCGATGAAGAGCCTGCAGCTGCCGCCAGTTTTCCGCACGCGAATCTTCCGAGCCGCTTGGGCCGAATGGTTGGCCGGGACGACGACGTTCTTCAGCTGTCGGCTCGACTGAATGCGTCGCGCTTCGTCACAATCGTTGGCGCGGGCGGCGTCGGCAAAACCACCGTCGCGATCGCGGTCGGACATCACCTCATTGACGGCTTCGCGGGCGCTGTGCTGTTCGTCGACCTGGGAATGCTCGGCGATCCCGACCTGGTGACGACAGCCGTCGCCTCCATGCTTGGGCTGTCGGTTCAATCGAGTGACGCGACGCCCAGTCTGATCGCCTACCTGCGCAACAAGCGGATGCTTTTGATCCTCGACACCTGCGAGCATCTCGTCGATGCGGTGGCGCCTCTGGCCGCAAGCATCATCGACGCGGCGTCGCAGGTCCACATTCTGGCAACAAGTCGCGAAGCGCTTCGGGTCGAAGGCGAGCATATCTACCGATTGGATGCCCTTGCCTGTCCGCCAGACGACCCAAGGCTTACGGCGGCGGTTGTCCAGACGTTCCCGGCCATTCAACTGTTCGTGGAGCGCGCGGTGGCAAGTGGCGCGCGCTTGGATGTCAGCGATGCGGAGGCCCTGATCGTCGCAAGCATCTGTCGAAAGCTTGACGGTGTGGCGCTTGCAATCGAGTTGGCGGCCCGGCGGGTCGAGTCTTATGGATTGCAACAAACCGCCGCGCTTCTCGATCAACGTCTGACTTTGCTGTGGCTGGGATCGCGGACCGCGCCACCGCGTCAAAAGACCCTGCAGGCCACGCTGGATTGGAGCTTTGGGCTACTTACCGACCTGGAGCGCGCAGTGCTTCGCAGGCTCGCTGTATTCCTTGGCCATTTCACGCTCGATGCGGTCTTGGAAGTCGTCACAAGCGCTGCCCTCGACAGATCGACGGTTCTTAATGCCATGGATAGTCTTGTTGCCAAGTCGATCATAGCGACGCGCCCGCTCGGAGCGATGATGCGCTATCGGCTCCTGGATACCACGCGCGCCTACGTCCTCGATATCAGCATAGATGACGCCGAGGCCGCCGATCTGGCGGTGCGCCACGCCGCCTACTATCGAAGATGGCTTGAGCAAACAGGTATCGAGTGGCCAGGTCTGGCGACCGGCGAGGAGCGGGCTCCTCACTTCGCCGCCATCAACAATGTGCGGGCCGCTCTGGAATGGTGCTTCGGCGAGGGCGGAAACGCCGATATCGGCATCGGACTTGCCACTGCTGCCGCGCCTGTTTTCCTGGCGATGTCCTTGTTGCCGGAGTGTCATCGCTGGTCAGAACGCGCGATATTCGCTCTCGACGATGCCGCTCTTGGCGGACTTGACGAGATGCATCTCCAGGCAGCCTTGGGTGTGTCCCTGATGTTCATGCGGGGAGGGCGTGATGCGGCGCGCGTCGCCCTGGAGAAAAGCCTGGCGATCGCCGAAGAACGCGGTGATACGTTGGATCAAGTGCGCCTGCTGGGTCCGCTCAACATGTTCCACCTGCGGACAGGCAACTTCGTGACCGCCCTCCAGTTTGCAAAACGCTGTTCAGCCATAGCCGCGACCCTGGAGGATCCGGTCGCGATTGCGTTGGCGCATACCATTCTGGGGATATCGCTTCACCTTCGTGGTGACCTGGCCGAAGCCCGCGCGGAGCTTGAGGCAGCGCTGGATCGTGGGCCACGCTCTCAGCGAACCACAACGGTCTATCTCGGTTTCGAGGGCAAAATCCTGGCCAAGGCTATCCTGGCGAGGAACCTTTGGCTGCAAGGCCATCCGGACCAAGCCATGGAACGTGCTCGACAGGCCGTCGAAGAGGCCGCCGCCATGGACCACTCGCTGACTCTGGCGATCGCCCTGATCTGGGGAATATCGGTGTTCCTGTGGGCCGGGGAACTGGAGAGCGCGGAGGCACACATCGACATGCTGATTTCCCGCGCCGAGTCCCATTCCATGGCCCCTTATCTGCTGGTCGGTCGGGGATTCAAAAGCGAAGTCGCAATCCGGCACGGGGATGCGACAGGTGGGGTCGGGGGCCTCCAGAGTTCTCTCCAAAACCTCCACGCAGCACCTTACGAATTGCTCACGACCGAGCTCAACCTCTCGCTGGTTAGAGGACTATCCGCGATCGGTCGGGTCGACGAAGCAGTCGCGCTGATCGGTGATTCAGTTGGTCAAGTCGAAAAGAACGGTGACCAATTGTACCTTCCGGAGTTGCTGCGGATGAAGGGAGGCCTTCTTCTCCAACAACTGTCGGAACGCAATCGCGACGAGGTCGGCGCATCCCTAATGCAGGCACTGGAGTTGAGCCGGAGTCAAGGCGCGCGGGCATGGGAGCTGCGAACCGCAATTGATATGGCAACGTTGATGGCTGGGCGAGGCGAGATCGACGGCGCTCGCGAGCTCTTGCAATCGGTTGCGGAGCATTTCGTAGAAGGCGCGAGTACGGAAGATTTGAAGGCTGCCGCGCGCCTGTTGGCGACGCTGAACTAGCTACCGCCGATACGCGTTTACACTTTTGCAGACGGTCCGACGGCAGCTATGGGCGCATAGCCGCCGTCCGCTGTCCTTCAGATCTGGCCACCGGCACTTGATGTGCAAGACAGAATTTGCCAACACAGATGCCCGCCCTTCGGTGCGATGCCCCTCACCTGCCCCTGGACAAGCTCCCCAAAATCCCGCGGACGATCGCCCGTCCGACCGACGAGCCGACCGAGCGCACGATGGATTTGATCGCCGCCTCCGCAACGGTCTGACGGTTGGAGGGGCGCGGCGCGCGGCGGCCGCCGGTCGGCTGGGGATCGTCATTGCCGAAGCCGGGAATGGTCCAGCGCGAACGGCCGCTTTCCTGTTGCTGCGCCTGTGCCTCCTGGGCGTCCTTGGCCTTCTTCTGCAGCATCTCGAAGGCCGATTCGCGGTCGATGGTCTGATCGTATTGTCCCGCAACCGGGCTCTCGGTGATCAGCTTGCGGCGCTCGTCGGGCGTGATCGGGCCAAGGCGCGATGACGGCGGGCGGATCAGCGTTCGCTGCACCATGGACGGCACGCCCTTGGCTTCCAGCGTCGAGACAAGCGCCTCGCCGGTGCCGAGCTGCGTGATCACGGTTGCGCAGTCGAAGTCGGGATTAGGCCTGAACGTCTCGGCCGCCGTCCTGACGGCCTTCTGTTCGCGCGGCGTGTAGGCACGGAGTGCGTGCTGCACGCGGTTGCCGAGCTGGGCCAGCACCGTTTCGGGGATATCCAGCGGATTTTGCGTGACGAAATAAACGCCGACGCCCTTCGAGCGGATCAGCCGGACCACCTGCTCGACGCGGTCGACCAACACCTTCGGGGCGTCGTCGAACAGAAGGTGCGCCTCGTCGAAGAAGAAGACCAGCTTCGGCCTGTCCGGGTCGCCGACTTCCGGCAGTTCCTCGAACAGTTCCGACATCAGCCACAGAAGGAACGTCGCATAGAGCCGCGGATTCATCATCAGCTTGTCGGCGGCGAGCACGCTGATGGCGCCGCGTCCATCGCGCGTGGTGCGCATGATGTCGGATATCCGCAATGCCGGCTCGCCGAAGAAATTGGCAGCGCCCTGCTGCTCCAGGACCAGCAGCGTGCGCTGGATCGCGCCGACCGAAGGCTTCGTCACATTGCCGTAGCGGGCGCCGATCTCTTCGGCGCGGTCGGCGATATTGGCCAGCAGTGACTGCAGGTCCTTCAAATCGAGCAGCAGAAGGCCTTCCTCGTCGGCGATGCGGAAGGCGATGTTCATGATGCCTTCCTGCGCCTCGGAAAGGTTCATCAACCGCGACAGAAGCAGCGGCCCCATCTCCGAGATGGTGGCGCGGATCGGGTGGCCCTGCTCGCCGAACAGATCCCAGAAGATGACCGGGAATTCCTGGAATTCATAGGGATCGAGCTTGACCTGCTCGGCCCGCTTGACCAGGAAATCCTGCGCTGTGCCCATCATAGCGATACCCGACAGGTCGCCCTTGATGTCGGCGCAGAATACCGGCACGCCGGCATTTGAGAAACCCTCGGCCAATATCTGCAGGGTCACCGTCTTGCCGGTGCCGGTCGCGCCGGTGACCAGGCCATGACGATTGCCATATTGCAGCAAAAGCTGTTCGGGCCGCTGATAACTGTCGTCCGGCTTGCGGCTGGCCCCTATGAAGATACTGGTATCGTCGGCCATGTGTCCGGTCTCTCCGCAAACCTATAGGGTTGAATGCCCTGATCCCTTGAAGAAAAGGGAGCCCCGCCGCAGGTATAGTGAGGCCATTGCGCAGCGACAATGGGCACCGTCGAAAATGGCTTTTGGAGCTTGCGGAACCTGCCCATGTTTGGCAATCGGTTGACGGTCACCGTCACGGAAGGCGAGTTGCACCGCATGTGTGCTGCATTGTGATATCGGGCCGGGGACCGTAGACTGACATAGTCGGCCGCTGCGGCCGCTAGAACGAGGAGAACCGATGGGCGCCGGTGCCTTGACCCAGGATGCCGAACTTCCGAACGTCGACCGGCAACGATGGCTGGCGCTGGCGGAGAAGGCGCTGGCCGGCGGGTCCTTCGAGGAAAAGCTCGTCTCGCATACGGACGACGCCATCCGCATCGAGCCGCTCTACGAGCGTTCGGTAACCGCCGAGCCTGTCGTGCGCGCCAACCCGGGATCACCGTGGATCGTCAGCCAGCGCATCGACGATCCGGACATAGGCCGCGCCAGTGCGCAGGCGCTGGAAGACGTCGCGCAGGGTGCCACCGGACTGTCGCTTGTCTTCGAGGGTGCGCCGAACGCCTTCGGCTATGGCTTGCCGAGGACGGCGGAGGCGCTGGAGGGCGTGCTCGACGGCGTGCCGCTCAACCGCATCCAGATCCGCATCGACGCCCATCCCTGGAGCCGTGCCGTGGCCGACTGGCTGGTGGCGTTTTTGACCAAGCGCCGCTCCGACCCGGCAAAGCTCAACCTCTCCTTCGGCATCGATCCGGCGGCGATCTTTGCCGGGACCGGCAGGCTGCGCATGTCGATCGAGGCTTTGCAGGCTTCGATGCCGCAATCGCTGGCGCATTTCTTTTCGATGGGTGTGCCCGGCGTGCTGCTGGAGGCCGACGGGCGGGTATTCCACAATGCCGGCGCCACCGAGGCGCAGGAGCTTGGCACCATGCTCGCCTCGGCCGTCTCCTATTTGAGGCTGTTCGAGAAGGCGCGCCAGCCGCTCGTCTACGCGGCGCCGCATATCGGTTTTGCGCTCAGCGTCGACCAGGACCAGTTCGTTTCGACGGCCAAGGTCAGGGCGTTGCGCAGGCTGTGGGCGCGTGTCCAGGAGGCCTGCTCGATACCGCCCTCCACCGCCAGCATCCATGCCGAAACATCCTTCCGGATGATGACGGCGGCCGATCCGGAAACCAACATCCTGCGCACCACCATTGCCGCTTTTGCCGCTGCCGCCGGCGGCGCGGATTCGATCGCCATCCTGCCGCACACGATCGCGCACGGCCTGCCCGCGGGTTTTGCCCGCCGCGTTGCCCGCAACGCGCAACTGATCATGGCCAATGAAAGCAATATCGACCACGTCGCCGATCCGGTTTGCGGTTCGGGGGCCGTCGAAGCGCTGACTGCGGAGCTCTGCGCGGCGGCCTGGCAGGAGTTCCAGCAGATCGAGGCGGAAGGCGGCGTGCTGACCAGCCTTGAGCAAGGCCACATCCAGAGGCGCGTCCAGGCAGCTTCCGCCCGCCGCAACACAGCCTACCAGGCGGGCGAACGGGCGATCGTCGGCACGACGCTGCACCCGTCGAAGACCGAGCGTCCGGTCGAGACGCTGGCGGCGGAGCGGCGGCCTGCCTTCACCGAAGGCGTTGCGGTGTGCGAGCCGCTATTTCCGATCCGCATCGATCAGTCGATCGGAGCCGTGCCATGATCCCGGATTTCAGCCAGATCGCCTGGTCGCCGCCACGGCGGGCGCCGGTCGAGATCAAAGGCCAGCGGATGACGCCGGAAGGAATCGCCGTCAAGCATCTCTACAACCAGGGCGATCTCAAGGGCTTGCCGCACCTCGATACCTATCCAGGCCTGCCGCCTTTCGTGCGCGGCCCTTATCCGACGATGTATGTCCAGCAACCCTGGACGATCCGGCAATATGCCGGCTTCTCGACGGCCGAAGAGTCCAACGCCTTCTACCGGCGCAACCTTGCCGCCGGCCAGAAAGGCCTGTCGGTCGCCTTCGATCTCGCCACGCACCGCGGCTACGACAGCGACCATCCGCGCGTCGCCGGCGATGTCGGCATGGCCGGCGTCGCCATCGATTCCATTCTCGACATGCGCCAGCTGTTCGACGGCATCCCGCTTAACGAGATGACGGTATCGATGACGATGAACGGCGCGGTGCTGCCGATCATGGCGCTCTATATCGTCGCGGCGGAGGAACAGGGCGTTGCGCAGAAGGACCTCACCGGGACCATTCAGAACGACATCCTGAAAGAGTTCATGGTGCGCAACACCTACATCTATCCGCCAAAACCTTCGATGCGGATCGTGTCGGACATTTTTTCCTACACGTCGAAGCACATGCCGAAGTTCAATTCGATCTCGATCTCCGGCTATCACATGCAGGAGGCGGGAGCGACGGCGGATCTCGAGCTCGCCTACACGATTGCAGACGGTATCGAATATGCCCGCGCCGGCGTCGCGGCCGGCCTCGACATCGACCGTTTCGCGCCGCGCCTTTCCTTCTTCTGGGCGATCGGCATGAATTTCTTCATGGAAGTCGCCAAGCTGAGAGCAGCGCGCGTATTGTGGGCCAGCCTAATGCTGAAGAACTTTTCGCCGAAGGACGAGCGCTCGCTGTCGCTGCGCACCCATTGCCAGACTTCGGGCTGGTCGCTGACGGCGCAGGATCCCTACAACAACATCATCCGCACCATGATCGAGGCGATGGCCGCCACTCAAGGCCATACGCAGTCGCTGCACACCAATTCCTTCGACGAGGCAATGGCGCTGCCGACCGACCATTCGGCCCGCATCGCCCGCAACACACAGCTCATCCTGCAGAAGGAATCCGGCACGACGCGCATTATCGACCCGTGGGGCGGCTCCGCCTATGTCGAACGGCTGACACATGATCTGGCGGCGCGTGCGCTTGCGCATATCGAGGAGGTCGAGAGCCTCGGCGGCATGGCCGCGGCGATCGAAAAGGGCCTACCGAAGCTGCGCATCGAAGAGGCTGCCGCGCGCACCCAGGCGCGCATCGATTCCGGCGAACAGATCGTGGTCGGTGTCAATGCCCACCGTCCCGGCACGGACATCGAAGTCGACGTGCTGAAGATCGACAATGCCGAGGTCAGGGCACGGCAATTGTCGAAGCTGCAGCGGCTGAAAGGTACGCGCGACGTCGCCGCCGTCGAGAGCGCGCTCGATGCGCTGACCCGTGCTGCCGGGAGTAACGGAAACCTGCTGGAATTCGCCATCCGGGCCGCACGCGCCAACGCCACGGTCGGCGAGATTTCGCTGGCGCTGGAAAAGGTTTTCGGCCGCCATGTCGCCTCGGTGCAGACGATCTCCGGCGTCTATCGCAACGCGCTCGGCGACAATCCGGTGGTCGACCGGCTGCAGGACAAGATCGTCGCGTTCGAGGAGAGGTCCGGCGGCAAGCCGCGCATTCTGGTCGCCAAGATGGGGCAAGACGGCCATGATCGCGGCCAGAAAGTGATCGCCACCGCCTTTGCCGACCTAGGCTTCGACGTCACCGTCGGGCCGATGTTCCAGACGCCGGACGAGATCGCCAGACTGGCAGTCGAGCATGACGTGCACATCGTCGGCGCCTCGTCGCTGGCTGCGGGCCATTTGACGCTCATTCCCGAACTCAAGCTTGCACTGAAGAAGTTGGGCCGCGACGACATGCTGATAGTCGCCGGCGGCGTTATCCCGCCGCAGGATTACGACGCAGTCCGGCAGGCAGGCGCCACTGAAATCTTCCCGCCCGGCACGGTCATCCCGGAAGCGGCGGAGCGGCTGATGGACCGGCTGCTGCAGGCCGGCTGACGCCTTGTTATAATGTCTGTTGTAACAAGAAACACACTGCGTTATAATCAGCGTTGCAACAGGATGCCTCACCATGAACACGACCATTCGCAAGATCGGCAATTCCGAAGGCGTGATCCTGCCGAGGGAACTTCTCGATCGTCTGAACCTGAAGGCCGGCGACCAGCTTCAAATCGTTGAAACAGGTGACGGTTTTGCGCTGAGGCCGGTGGACGACAGCTTCGAGCGGCAAATGAAAGCCGCCCGCGAGGTGATGGATAAATACAAGGTCGCGCTTCAGAAGCTCGCCGAATGAGCTGGGAACTTCTGACGAGGCGTGCAGTCGAAGCCATGCACGCGGAGCAGTTGCGCCGACACGGCGGAGCACAAGGCTTGAGGGATGAAAATGCCCTCGAATCGGCGGGCGCTCGCGCCGAAAACAAGGCCAACTACGGAGACCGGTCGGTTGAGGAACTCGCAGCCGCCTATGTCTTCGGCATTGCCAGAAATCATGCCTTTGTCGACGGCAACAAACGCACCGCCATTGTCGCGGCCGGCGCATTTCTGATTGTGAATGGTTATGCCCTGTCGGCCAATGACGGCATGCTTTACGAATTCGTCATGGGCGTCGCCGCCGGCGAAATCGACGAGGCCGGCGCCGCAGCGTTCTTCCGCGATCATGTCGTCAAGCTCGAAGACTAACTGTCGGAGAGCTTGACGATCTCCCATTCCTTGCCATTGACCACGGCAACTTCGCCGACCTTCTTGCCGAACAGCGCCATCGCCATCGGCGACATATGGGAAATTGTCCCCTTGGCGGGATTTGCCTCATCCTCGCCGACGATCTTCCAGTGCACCTTCTTGCCGTCGTGGCTTTCCAGCGTGACGCCCATGCCGAAGCGAACCATGTCGCTGCCCGGTTCCGGCACCGAAAGCTCGGCGCTTTCGCGCCGCGCCGTCCAGTAGCGGAGATCACGCGACACCAGCGCGATGCGCTCGCGGTCGGCCCTCTTCTCGGCTCTGCCCAGTTCGTCGCGCAGAGCGGCCACCTCGGCATCGATCAGCGCCATGCCGCGTTCCGTGACCAGATTGCGGTGATGGCTGATCGGCCGCTCGCCGATGCCGGCAATGGCGTTTTCGCTGTCTTCCTCGCGGGTGAAGGCCCTGCTCATCCGACGAACTTAGGCTTGGAATGGCGACTCCACAAGCCATTGCTGATGAAGAGGCTAATGGTGAAGATCTGGGTTCAGTACCCGAGATTAGACAGCTGCTTGGGGTATAAAGCTGAGCATGCGAATGCCTCAACTTGGCGCACTATCGCGCTTCGCGGGCCGCAAGGCTAAGGTCCGGTTGCGCAACTAGGTAGCGGAGCCCCTTGGTTCCGACGTCGCCTTGCTCAACGATATTGAAGCCGTGCCGGCCGAGATCCGCTGCAACTTTGTCCAAATCGACGTAACCATGCCGGTGGAGCCGAAAGGTGCTCTTCCGGCGCGGCGGTTTTGCAAAATCGACGATAAGCACGCGACCGCCCGCCTTCAGGACGCGGAAGGCTTCTCTGCCGAAATCCTCGCGGCCCTTCCTTGGAAGATGGTGGAACATCAGCGTGCTGAGGACGACATCAAATTCCCCATCCTTGAAAGGCAGTTCCTGAGCGGTGGCGGTCGAGAACCCGACTTGTAGCCCGGCTCGCCGGGCCTTTGCCGTCGCGCGCGCAACCATTTCGGCGGAGGCGTCGACGCCGTGCACGCGCCCCTCCGGCGCCACTTTTTGTCTGGCAAGGAGCGCGGTGGTGCCGGTGCCGCACCCGACATCCAGGACCACTTCTCCCGGTTTCAGCTCCGCAAAGCTTAATATCCTTTCGCGAAAAGCACGTTCGCGACCGAAGGTCAGAAGCCACGCCAGCATATCGTACAGGGCGGCGGAATGAAGCGTGATGCCGACATGCAGCGCCTTCTCCTCGCCGGCGGCCGGTCTGCGGTCCTTGGCGGACAGCCGCCCGTGAGCGCTTTGCCATATCAATAAGCTCGCGACTACGACGAGTGCACCAGCATGAAGCAGGAGGACGGGAACTCCCAAGGAAAAGACCGCATTTGCCTGTCCCAACGAGAAAAATGCCGCGAGCACCACGGCCACTTTGACGAGCGCGACTAACGCATGCCCTCCGACTATTGTTCCGAAAAGACGTTGGTGCATTGCTTTATCTCCGGCCAGCCGGGCATCGCGCCGGGCCTTCCGCAAGAGCATAGGATACTGGACAGTGTGTCCAGTATCAGTTTTACTGGCCACATCGCACCGACGCGCCCAATACTGGACGATTTGGTGTCCTTTGGCCGGAAAAGGATGTTGCCCATGCCAGCCGGACCGATCGACCGTCGGGTCGCCAGGACCGCAGCCGACTGCAGCAGGCGCTTTTCAGATTGACCGCCGAGAAGGGATATACGGCGATCACGGTCGAGGATATCTGCAGGGAAGCCGATATCGGCCGCTCGACTTTCTACACACACTATCCCGACAAGGACCGCTTGAGGAAAGCAACGATCGACGACCATCTGAAGACCCTGCAGGCACACGGTGCCGAACGCCATTCGCAGCGAAACGCCAAGGGCTTTTCCTTCAGCGGTCCGGTGTTCGAGCATGCTCATGCCATGCGGGAGATGCACCGTGCGCTGATGGGCGGGAAAAAGCGCGAAATGCCAGAAGAGATCCGCGGCTGGATAAGCAGGCAGGTTCGCAATGAATTGCCGAATATCCAAGGTGATCAAGGCGGAGTCAGACTTGAGATCGCCACACGCTTCATCGTTGGCGCGTTCTTTGAAGTGATGCACTGGTGGCTTGAGAGGGATACGAAGCTGTCTCCGGCGGAGATCGACCAGACATTCCTGCAACTTGCCTTCAACGGGGTAAATGCGGTGATCGCCGAGCCAACGAGGATCGAATAGGGGCCAAGCGTCAGATTTTCACCACGAGTTCGACCGGGCTAGTCTGGCACGAATCCTGCGGCGCGACCGTTGAACGCAAGGAATCTGTGCCGATGTTGAACAGACGAACGCTGCTTGCGCAGACCGCCGGCTTTGCCGTCATGGGGCTTTCGCTCGGCAAGGCAGCGGCGAAAAACCTGCCAAGCATCGAGAAAGCCGCGATGCGTGGCGCGATCAACGCGACCGAGCTCGGCGTCCGGCCCGGTGCGCTTGACGATCAGAGCAAGGCTTTCACCAAGCTGCTGCGCGACGCGCACGACCGCGACATGCCGGTGTTCCTGCCGCCGGGGATCTATATCGTTTCCAACATGTCGCTGCCCGGCCGCGTGCGCCTGTCCGGCGTGCCGGGCGCATCGCGGATCGTCTATGGCGGCAATGGCCATCTCATCATGGCCGAACGGGCCGAGCACATCGAACTCAGTGGGCTGGTGTTCGATGGCCGCAAACGCTGGATGGGCGACTACACGCAAGGCCTGCTCGATCTGCGCCGCATCGCCCATCTGGTCGTCGACAATTGCCAGCTTACCGGCAGCGGCAAGAACGGTCTGGCGCTCGAGCACGCCTCGGGCCGCATCGAGCGCTTGGAGATTTCCGGTGCGGCCGATGCCGGCATCTATTCGGTCGAGGCCGATGGCCTGGAAATATCAGGCAATAGCGTCTCCGACTGCGCCAATGGCGGCATTCTCGTGCACCGCTGGCAGGCGGCTGAAGACGGCACCATCGTCAGCGGCAACCGGATCGAGCGCATCCAGGCGCGCAGCGGCGGAACCGGCCAGAACGGCAACGGCATCAATGCGTTCCGCGCCGGCAACGTCATCATCTCCGGCAATATTGTCTCGGACTGCGCGTTCTCGGCGATCCGCGCCAACAGTTCCAGCAATTTGCAGATCACCGGCAACACCTGCTCGCGTTCGGGCGAGACGGCCGTGTATTCCGAATTCTCGTTCGAAGGCGCCGTCATCGGCAACAACATCGTCGATGGCGCCGCGAACGGTATTTCGATCGTCAATTTCAATGAGGGCGGCCGCATGGGCGTGTGCTCCGGCAACATCGTCCGCAATCTGTCGACCAGCGGCCCCTACCCTGCCGACGCGCCCGGCTTCGGCGTCGGCATCAGCGTCGAGGCCGACACCACCGTTTCCGGCAACGTCATCGAGAATGCGCCGCTCTACGGCATGCAGATCGGCTGGGGACCGTTCATGCGCAATGTGGTCGCCACGGGAAACATCGTCCGCAAGGCCGGAACCGGCATCGCCGTCAGCGTGGTTGAAGGTGCCGGAACGGCAATCATCTCCGACAATGTCATCGACGGAGTCCAGAACGGCGCGATCGTCGGCCAACGCTGGGCCGAGCGAGTGACCGGTGACCTCGCCGCATCAGGCAATGCCGGCTACGCGCATTTGACCGTCGAGCGCAACCACGTCAGTTGAGGGTGGCCGTCGGCCGGAGCGCACCGACTTTGGCACCGATCCGGCTCTCGATAGGCGGATTTGCCTGTTCGGTCAGTTTCGCAGCGAGCGCCTGGTCGGCGTGCAGCAGCTTAGCCAGCACGGCCGCGACCATCACTTCAGCGGCGCGGCCGGCGCCATCGTCGCACTTCAGCGCGATGCCAAGGCCAAGCTCCGGAAGGGTTGCACAAAAAACACCTTCGGCGCCTCCCTTGACGAAAATCCGGCCCGGCGCGGCCTCCATCATCGCGACATCGGACCTGCCCGTGCCGGCGACGAAAAACGGCTCGGCCATGCAGGCGGAAAGCAGCCGCTTCGCCGCCCGGGCGCGCATCGGCTCGAACCCGGCACCTGTCGCCATGCGGGCAAAGCCAAGGGCAAAGCTGCGCAGGGGCACGGCATAGGTCGGAATCGAGCAGCCGTCGGTGCCGCGGTGATCGGCGTCATGGGCAGCACCGGTCACCGCCTGCATCGCTTCGCGCACCATCTCCTGCGAGGCGTGGCCAGCCTTGACGTAACCACGATGGGCGATGCCGCTGTGAACGCAGGTGCAGAGAAAGCCCGAGTGCTTGCCGGAACAATTGTTGTGCAGCGCGTTCGGCACGCTGCCGGCGCGGGCAAGTGCCAGGGTCGCTCCATGGCTCGAAGGCCAATGCGCGCCGCATTCGAGTGCCGTCTCGTCCAAGCCGGCCTTCGCCAGCATGGCGCGCGCCAGCTCGACATGTGGCGGCTCGCCGGAATGCGAGGCGCAGGCCAGCGCCAGCTCCCGATCACCGAAGCCGTAGGCATCGGCAGCGCCGCTCTCGACCAGCGGCAGCGCCTGGATCGCCTTGACCGCCGAACGCGGGAACACCGGTTGTGCCGTGTCGCCGATCTCCCAGACAGGCTTGCCGTCGGCGTCGAAGACGGCAACAGCGCCGCGATGAGCACTCTCGACGATTGCGCCGCGCAAGACTTCGACCAGAACCGGATTTGCCATGTCACCTCCCGCGAATGCGGGCGGGTTTATCTGATCCGGTCGAGAATGGAAACGTAGTTGGCGACCGCGGCACCGCCCATGTTGAAGATGCCGCCGAGTTTTGCTCCCGGCACCTGGATGCCGCCCGCCTCGCCGACAAGCTGCATGGCGCTCAGCACATGCATCGATACGCCGGTGGCACCGATCGGGTGGCCCTTGGCCTTCAGTCCACCGGACGGATTGACCGGCAGCCTTCCATTTTTCGCCGTCTCGCCATCCAGGGCCAGCTTGGCGCCCTCGCCCGGCTTTGCCAGGCCCATCGCCTCATACTCGATCAGTTCGGCGATGGTGAAACAGTCATGCGTCTCGACGAAGGACAGGTCGCCGAGCGTCACGCCCGCCTGCTTCAGCGCCTGGTTCCAGGCCTGCTCGCAGCCTTCGAAGGCGAGAATGTCGCGCTTCGACATCGGCAGGAAATCCTGCACATGCTCGTTGGCGCGGAAGGCGACGGCGCGGCGCATCTTCAGCGCCGTGGCCGTGTCGGCAAGGACAAGCGCGGCGGCACCGTCCGACACCAGCGAGCAGTCTGTGCGCTTCAGCGGACCGGCGACGAAGGGGTTTTTTTCGCTTTCCTGCCGGCAGAACTCGTAGCCGAAATCCTTGCGCATCTGCGCGTAGGGATTGTCGACGCCGTTCTTGTGGTTTTTGGCGGCGATCATCGCCAGCGCATCCGACTGGTCGCCGTAGCGCTGGAAATAGGCTTGGGCGATCTTGCCGAAGACGCCGGCGAAACCTGCCGGCGTGTTGCCGTCCTCCGGCAGATACGAGGCCTTGAGCAGGTTCTTGCCGATCTCGGGACCGGGCGTCGTCGTCATCTGCTCGGCGCCGACCACCAGCACGATACGGGCGGCATTGGCGTCGATGGCGCGGATGCCTTGCCTGACCGCCGCCGAGCCGGTGGCGCAGGCGTTCTCGACGCGGGTCGCAGGCTTGAAGCGCAGCCGGTCGTCTGCCTGGAGGACCAGGCTCGCGGTGAAATCCTGGGCGGAAAACCCGGCGTTGAAGTGGCCGAGCACGATCTCGTCGACGTCATCCGGACCGATGCCGGCATGATCGAGCGCCTCGACTGCCACCTTGGTGATCAGGCCCTCCAGCGTCTCGCCTTCGAGCTTGCCGAAGCGCGAATGCGCCCAACCGACGATGCATGCTGTCATGGCGATCTCCATCCTGTGGACCCGGGCTACGCGATACTTGCAGCGCGCCTCAGCATTGTTCAAGCATGAACCGTTCCGCCGGCTTCGTGAAGGGGCCAGAACCGCACAATCGCTTGATCTTGATCATCTGGTCATAGTGCCTGGCTTTTGCCAGCAAATCAGGCCGGATTTTTGTTGATTGATGCGTCAATAAAAAATAATCTTGCCCCAACAGGCCGGAGCAAGAATGCCGAAACTCGGAATGGAGCCGTTGCGCCGCAGGGCGCTAATCGATGCAACGATCTCGGCGATCGGCGAGCGCGGTTCGCTTGATGTGACGATGTCGGAAATCGCCGGGCGCGCCGGCGTGTCCTCGGCGCTTGCCCACCATTATTTCGGCGTCAAGGACGAATTGCTGTTGGCGACGATGCGGCACATCCTGAGCGAGCTCACCGCCGATACGCGCCGTGCACTTCGCGCGGCCGGCACGGCGCGCCAGCGCGTCTCGGCGGTGGTCGCGGTCAATTTCTCCGACATCCAGTTCCAGCCCGAAACGATCGCCGCCTGGCTCGCCTTCTATGTCGAGGCGCAGAAATCGGCAGCGCTTCGACGGCTGCTCAAGGTCTATGCGCGGCGGCTGCATTCCAATCTGCTCAGCGGGCTGGCCGGGATCCTGCCGAGAAGCGAGGCCGACCGGGTCGCCGAAGCGACGGCGGCGCTGATCGACGGGCTCTATATCAGGCGCGCGCTGAAAGACGGTGTTCCCGATGCCGCGACCGCGATCGCACTGGTCGAGGACTATCTCGAAACGAAGCTCAGCGGACGGCAGAAGCAGTGACATCCAAGCGACCCAACATCCTGATCGTCATGGTCGATCAGCTCAACGGAACGCTGTTTCCGGATGGGCCGGCGGACTTCCTGCACGCGCCGCATCTGAAGGCGCTCGCCGCGCGTTCGGCGCGTTTTTGCAACAATTACACGGCCTCGCCGCTCTGCGCGCCGGGCCGCGCCGCATTCATGAGCGGCCAGTTGCCGTCACGCACCGGGGTCTATGACAACGCCGCCGAATTCGCGTCTTCGATCCCGACCTTTGCCCATCATCTGCGCGCCGCCGGTTATCACACCTGCCTCTCCGGCAAGATGCATTTCGTCGGGCCGGACCAATTGCACGGTTTCGAGGAGCGGCTGACCACCGACATCTATCCGGCCGATTTCGGCTGGACGCCCGACTATCGCAAACCCGGCGAGCGCATCGACTGGTGGTATCACAATCTCGGCTCCGTCAGCGGCGCCGGTACTGCTGAGATCACCAACCAGCTGGAATATGACGACGAGGTCGCCTTCCATGCCGTGCAGAAGCTTTATGATTTTGCCCGCGTCTCCGACGATGCCGCACATCGGCCCTGGTGCTTGACGGTTTCTTTCACCCATCCGCACGATCCTTACGTCGCACGGCGGCAATACTGGGACCTCTACGAGGATTGCCCGGCGCTCGAGCCTGAGGTCGGCTTCATTCCTTACGACAGGCAGGACCCGCATTCGCAGCGGCTCTACCGCGCCAGCGACTATGACAGGTTCGACATCACCGCTGAGCAGATACGCCGCGCACGGCGCGGCTATTTCGCCAACATCTCATATCTCGACGACAAGCTCGGCGAGCTGCTGTCGGTGCTCGAGCGCACGCGCATGCTCGACGACACGATCATCCTGTTCTGCTCGGATCACGGCGACATGCTCGGCGAGCGCGGCCTGTGGTTCAAGATGTGCTTCTTCGAAGGTTCGGCGCGGGTGCCGCTGATGATCGCCGGCAAAGGCATCGCCGCCGGGCTGATCGACACGCCGGTCTCCAACCTCGACGTGACGCCGACGCTTTGCGACCTCGCCGGCATCGACATCAGCGCGATTGCGCCGTGGACCGACGGCCAGTCGCTGCTGCCGCTGCTGAATGGAAAGAAGCGCTCCGCGCCGGTGCTGATGGAATATGCCGCCGAAGGCTCGAACGCGCCGATGGTGGCGCTGCGCGAGGGCCGTTACAAATTCATCCATTGCGAGATCGATCCGCCGCAACTGTTTGATCTTGAATCGGATCCGCTGGAATCGACCAACCTCGCCGCCGATCCGGCCAATGCGGCTTTGGTGACCGCTTTCTCCGACAAGGTGCGGGCGCGCTGGGACATGGCGGCGTTCGATGCAGCGGTGCGTGCCAGCCAGGCACGCCGCTGGGTAGTCTACCCGGCGCTGCGCAACGGCACCCATTATCCCTGGGAATTCCAGCCGCTGCAGAAGGCATCGGAGCGCTACATGCGCAACCACATGAACCTCGACCTGCTCGAAGAGCAGAAGCGCTTTCCGCGAGGCGAATGATGGCAGATAGTCTCGTCCCCTCGCTCGACCATCTCAGGCAGGCCTATGCCGTCACCTCCAAGGCGACGCAGGTCACGCCGCTCCTGGAATCGGCGGCACTTGCCCGCGAGACCGGCGCCGCCCGCGTCTTCGTCAAGGCCGAATCGCTGCAATGGGCAGGATCGTTCAAGGTGCGCGGCGCCTACTGGCGGCTGAAGAAGCTCTCGCCTGACGAAACCAAAAAGGGCGTCGTCGCCTACTCCTCCGGCAATTTTGCGCAGGGGCTAGCGGCGGCTGGCCAAGCCCTTGGCATTCCCGTCACCATCGTCATGCCGATCGACGCGCCGGCCGCCAAACGCGATGCCACGTCAGGGTATGGCGCGCGCGTGGTGCTGACTGACCATGGCGAACGCGCGCGTGAGGAAGTCGCCGCCGCCAGAGCGCGTGAGATCGCCGCGAGCGATGGCTTGGCGCTGCTGCACCCGTTCGACGATCCGGAGATCGTCGCCGGC
Organism: Mesorhizobium sp. M1227; assembly: GCF_040318315.1. Lineage (NCBI taxonomy): Bacteria > Pseudomonadati > Pseudomonadota > Alphaproteobacteria > Hyphomicrobiales > Phyllobacteriaceae > Mesorhizobium > Mesorhizobium sp. M1227. The sequence goes on along the minus strand of NZ_JAMYLZ010000014.1, from coordinate 89,297 downwards.
CAGGCCGGCGCCGGACTGGAGGCACTCGACCAGCTCGCCGCCAGGCAAGTGGAGGCCGATGGCTTGTTCTGTTCGGTCGGCGGTGGCGGGCTGATCGGTGGCGTTTCGCTGGCCTTCCACTATCTGTCGCCCGCCACGGAGATCATCGGCGTCGAGCCGGAAGGTTTTGACGGCATGGGCTCGTCGCTCGCGCATGGCGCCATCGAAACCATGCCGATCGGACCGAAATCGATCTGCGACGGGCTGATGTCGCGGCGGCCCGGCGACGCGCCGTTCGCAGCGGTGAAGGCCGCCGGCGTTCGCGGCGTCACCGTCGACGATGCTTCGGTGCGGCGCGCCATGCGCCTCGCCTTCGAGCGGCTGAAGCTGGTGCTCGAGCCATCCGGCGCTGCCTCGCTGGCGGCGGTGCTCGGCGGCAAGGTCGACATAACCGGCAAGACCGTTCTGGTGATGGCAACCGGCGGCAACGTCTCGCTGGCCGATTTCATTGCGCATATGAACCACGGGCGCGCATGAACCATGCTTGAAGCGGATTTCGTCATCATCGGCTCCGGCTCGGCCGGCTCGGCCATGGCCTACCGGCTGTCGGAGGACGGTAAGCATTCGGTGATCGTCATCGAATATGGCGGCAGCGATATCGGGCCGCTGATCCAGATGCCGTCGGCGCTGTCGATCCCGCTCAATATGAGCCTTTACGACTGGGGCTTCGCCAGCGAGCCGGAGCCGCATCTCGGCGGCCGCGTGCTGGCGACGCCGCGCGGCAAAGTCATCGGAGGCTCATCCTCGATTAACGGCATGGTCTATGTGCGCGGCCATGCCCGCGACTTCGACCATTGGGCCGAACAGGGCGCGACCGGCTGGGGCTTTGCCGATGTGCTCCCGTACTTCAAGCGCATGGAGGACAGCAATGGCGGCGAGAATGGCTGGCGCGGCCACGGCGGCCCGCTGACTGTGCAGCGCGGCTCGAGGACGAACCCACTCTACGGCGCCTTCGTCGAGGCAGGCCGTCAGGCCGGTTTCGAGCTGACCGACGACTATAACGGCGCGAAGCAGGAAGGCTTTGGGCCGATGGAGCAGACCATCCGCGGCGGCCGTCGCTGGTCGGCCGCGAGCGCCTATCTGAGGCCGGCGCTGAGGCGGAAAAATGTCAGCCTGGTCAAGGGTTTCGCCCGGCGGGTAATTATCGAGAATCAACGCGCCACCGGCGTCGAGATCGAAGTGCGCAAACGGATTCAGATGGTCAGAGCGCGGCGCGAGGTGATCGTTGCCGCGTCCTCGATCAACTCGCCCAAGATCCTGATGCTGTCCGGCATCGGCCCCGGCCAGCACCTTAGGGAGAACGGCATCCCGGTGATCGCCGACCGGCCCGGAGTCGGCCGCAATCTGCAGGACCATATGGAACTTTACATCCAGCAGGAATCGACAAAGCCGATCACGCTGAACTCCGTCTTGAACCCGTTCTCGAAGGCGCTGATCGGGGCACAATGGCTGTTCTTCAAGTCCGGCCTCGGCGCCACCAATCATTTCGAGGCGGCCGCCTTCGTACGCTCGCGCGCCGGCGTCGACTATCCCGATATCCAGTATCATTTCATCCCGGCCGCGGTCCGCTATGACGGCAAGGCGGCGGCCAAGGCGCACGGCTTCCAGGCGCATGTCGGGCCGATGCGGTCGAAGTCGCGCGGTTCGGTCACGCTGCGCTCGCCCGATCCCAAATCGAAGCCGGTGATCCGCTTCAACTACATGTCGCATCCGGACGACTGGACGGAGTTCCGCCACTGCATCCGGCTGACCCGCGAGATCTTCGGGCAGGCGGCCTTCGATTCGTACCGCGGCAAGGAACTGTCGCCAGGTTCACATGTGCAATCGGATGAGGAGCTCGACGCCTTCATCCGCGACCACGTCGAAAGCGCCTATCACCCGTGCGGCACCTGCAAGATGGGCCGTGCCGACGATGCGATGAGCGTCGTCGATCCAGAATGCCGCGTCATTGGCGTCGAAGGGCTTCGGGTCGCCGATTCCTCGATCTTCCCGCGCGTCACCAATGGCAATCTCAACGCTCCGTCGATCATGACCGGCGAGAAGGCCGCCGACCACATTCTCGGGCGTACGCCGCTGCCACCTTCCAACCAGGAACCATGGATCAATCCGCGCTGGCAGGTGTCGGACAGATAGGCCATGATCCGGCGGACGCATATTCCGCATGCCGCGACAAGACGATTTGGAGAACAGTCATGCGCGCCCAGCCAACGGCATCGCATTATGTCAACGGCCGCTATATCGACGACGAGCGCGGCTCAGCGCTGCCGGTTATCTATCCGGCAACCGGCGAGACCATCGCCATGCTGCGCTCGGCGACGCCGAACGTGCTGGAGCTCGCGATCGAGGCGGCGCGTGCAGCACAACCGGCCTGGGCGCGGCTGAAGGCGGTCGAACGCGGCCGCATCCTGCGCCGCGCCGCCGACATTTTGCGCGCGCGCAATGCCGATCTGGCGCGCATCGAGACGCTGGATACCGGTAAGCCTATCCAGGAGACGCTGGTTGCGGACGCCCCGTCGGCGGCCGACTGCCTGGAATATTTCGGCGGCGCGGTCGCCGCCTTTAATGGCGAGGCCGTGGATCTCGGCGGACCCTTTGCCTATACCAGGCGCGAGGCGCTCGGCGTTTGCGTCGGCATCGGCGCCTGGAACTATCCGATCCAGATCGCCGGCTGGAAATCCGCACCCGCCCTCGCCATGGGCAATGCGATGGTTTTCAAACCATCGGAAAACACGCCGCTATCAGCGCTGGCGCTCGCCGAAATCTATACCGAGGCCGGGCTGCCCGACGGGCTGTTCAACGTGGTGCAGGGTTTTGGCGATGTCGGCGCCGGCCTTGTCGGCCACAATGTCGTCGCCAAGGTCTCGGTGACCGGCTCGGTGCCAACCGGCCGCAAAGTGCTGTCGCTCGCCGGCTCAAAGATGAAGCACGCGACGATGGAGCTCGGCGGCAAGTCGCCGCTGATCGTCTTCGAAGACGCCGACCTCGAAAATGCCATCGGCGGCGCGATGCTCGGCAATTTCTATTCGACCGGCCAGATCTGCTCCAACGGCACGCGGGTCTTCGTGCAGAGCGGCATCCATGACCGTTTCGTCGAGAGGCTGACCGAACGGACGAAGAAAATCCGCATCGGCGATCCGCTCGATCCGGACACGCAGATGGGGCCGCTGGTCTCGAAGGCGCAACACGACAAGGTCGTCTCATACATAGAGGCCGGCAAGCAGGATGGCGCGGTGCTCGCCTGCGGCGGCAATGTGCCTTCGCTGCAGGGTTTCCAGGATGGCTTCTTCGTCGAGCCGACGGTGTTCACCGGTGTCACCGACACGATGCGCATCGCCCGCGAGGAGATTTTCGGGCCGGTTATGAGCGTGCTGAAGTTTGACAGCGAGGACGAGGTGATCGAGCGCGCCAACGACACCGAATTCGGCCTCGCCGCAGGCGTGTTCACGCGAGACCTGGCGCGCGCCCATCGTGTCATCGCCGAACTGCAGGCCGGCACCTGCTGGATCAACGCCTACAATCTGACGCCGGTCGAAATCCCCTTCGGCGGCTTCAAGCAATCCGGCATCGGCCGCGAGAATTCGCTCGCGGCACTGGCGCTCTATTCGCAGCTGAAGTCGGTCTATGTCGAGACCGGGGATGTCGCCAGCCCGTACTGATCCTTGGGCGCCGTGCCGTCCAGATACTGCGTCAGCGCGCAGACGAGATGATAGAAGATGCTGGCCGGCACCTCGCTCGCCAAGGAGCGGCCACGCTCGTCGATGCGGTCGATCCACAGGCCGAGCGGCGCCGGATTGATGTGCCAGCGGAACAGCCGGCCGACCCGTGCTTCGATCTCCGGCTTCAGGTCGGGACCGCCCGAACCGTCCAGCGCGATCGCCGCCTTGATCGCTTCGGCCTGCGGCCAGCTGCGCGAGACGCGGTCGAGCGGCAGACCTTGCCGCGAGACGGCGCCGTAGGCGAGGCCCGTGGCGCGGTTCAGGCCATTGGCGATCGCCGACGCGTAGAGCTTCCGCGCAAGGCCGGTCAAGCCGCTCTGGCCGCTGCGGCCGGCGAAGTCGACCAGCAGCGAGGCCCATTCGAAATGATGGCCGGGTTCGGTCCACGTGCCCTTCTCACCAGGGGTCGGCCGCCATTCATGGTCGAAATACTCACCCAGCGTCCAGCTTTCCGGGTCGAAGAAATGGCTGCGAAACAGATCGACGATGCGCGCGGCGCGACGAAGATGGGCGCGCTCGCCGGTCGCCTGATGCCAGGCCAGGAATGCCTCGAGCAGATGCATGTGCGGGTTGGAGCGGCGCTCGCCCTCGCCGCTCGAGGTCTCGCGGAAGCCGGTCAGGCGTTCGTCCTCGAGATGCGCGTCGATGAACGCAAAGGTCTCCTGGCCAAGTCGCAACGCATCGGGATTGCCGCACATATGGGCATGTGCCAGCGCCAGGAGCACGCAGGAATGGTCATAGGCATCCTCGGCGGCGTCGGCGACGGTGCCGTCGACGTTGAGCGTGCGTACCCAGCCGCCATTGTCGGTACGTCCGTGCCTGGCCATGAATTCGAGGCCGTGGCTGATCAGCCGATCGGCCGGGCCGTTCCAGCCGCGCGCCTTGGCGACGGCGAAGGCGTAGATCTGCCTGGCCTGCGTGCGCATGCGCTTGGGTTTCATCAGAGGGGCGGCATCGAAGCCGAGCGCCTCGTGGAACCCGCCGTGGCGCTCATCGACGCCGACCGTCGACCACAACGGCACCGTCTCCTCGAACAGCCAATGGTGCACGCGGCGCTGCCAGGCGCCGCTTTCGATGACGCGGTCGTCGGCGGGCGTGAACCTGGTCTCAAGGCGGCCGCTTTTTTCGAGCTGCTCGACGATCTTCTTGACGTTCTGGCTGTGGCTGACCGGGGCGACGAAAGTGGCGTCGGCGGTCGACACGATGGCGACGTCCTTCAGGCCTATGGCCGACAGCAGGCGGCCGTCGCTGCGGATATAGGAGTTCTCGCAATCGATGGCGACGACATCGCCGACGATGACATTGCCCTGCGTGTCGGAGGGGCCGACGTCGAGCAGCGATTGCCAGGAGCCGAGATCGTTCCAGCGAAAGCCGGCCGGCACCATGGCGATGCCGCTGGCGCGCTCCATGATCGCATAGTCGATCGATGTCGATGGGATGGCGGCATAGAGATCCAGAGGCATGTAGAGGCCGGAAAGATCCGATGTCGCAGCCTGGTAGGCAGCCTCTGTGGCGCTCCAGATGTCGGGCTGGAAGGCCATGAACGCGTCGCGCATGGCACTTGCGCGAAACAGGAAGATGCCGGTGTTCCAGTAGAAATTGCCAGCCTTGAGATAGCTCTGCGCCGTGGCGAGATCGGGTTTTTCGACGAAACGCGAGACATCGCAGATGCCATCGCGCTCGCCGGCCACCTCGATGTAGCCGTAACCGGTCTCGGGTTGGGCCGGCTTGATGCCGAACACCACCAGCCTGCCTTGGCGCGCGGCCGCCGTGCCGGCCTCGATGCTCCGCCAGAATTGCTGTGGCGTCGCGATCTCATGATCGGACGGCACCACCAGCACCAGGCTATCGCCGAATTCCGACAGCGTGCGCAGGCTTGCCAAAGCGACGGCCGCGGCAGTATTGCGTCCGGTCGGCTCGAACAGCGGGCCGCCGCCGGAAAGCTCGTGACCGGCAATGTCGGCATGAACGCGGTCGGCATGCCTTTCCGAGGCAATCAGGAAAACCGGCGTTTCGCCTTCCGGCCGCGCGGTTAGCCGGCGCAGCGTCTTGGCCAGCATTGAGCCGTCGCCCGAGAAATCATGGAACTGCTTGGGATTGTCCTCGCGCGACAACGGCCACAGCCGCGAGCCGACGCCGCCGCTCATCACAAAACTGACGATCCGTTCGATCATGAAAACAAGCCCCGCGTTCAAAAAGTCTGATTGTAGGCGCCGACTTCGGGGCTGCGGCGCAGCACCGCATCGACGGCTTCGAACATCTGCCGCCGCCGCTCGGACGATACCGGGCTCTCCACCACCACCACAAGCTCCGGCTTGTTCGATGATGCCCGCACCAACCCCCATGTACCATCCTCCGCCACGACCCTGACGCCGTTGACGGTGATCAGTTCGCCTATCTTCTGGCCGGCGAAGACCGTGCCCTCGTCCTTCATCTTGCGAAAGTCGCCTACGACGCGCTCGACGACGCCGTATTTGAGCTCGTCGGCGCAGTGTGGCGACATGGTCGGCGTGCCAAAGGTCAGCGGCAGATCGCGATAGAGGTCAGCCATGCTGCTTTGCGGGCTGCGATCCAGCATCTGGCAGATGGCGATGGCCGTGACCAGGCCATCGTCATAGCCGCGGCCGATCGGAGGATTGAAGAAGAAGTGGCCCGATTTCTCAAAACCGGCGACAGCGCCGAGTTCGGCCACGCGCCGCTTGATATAGGAGTGACCGGTTTTCCAATAGTCGGTGACCGCGCCATTTTCCCGCAACACCTTGTCAGTCATGAACAATCCGGTCGACTTGACGTCGACGACGAAAGTCGAGCCGGGATAGAGGTGCGAAATGTCGCGCGCCAGCATGACGCCGACCTTGTCGGCGAAGATCTCGTTGCCTTCATTGTCGACCACGCCGCAGCGATCGCCGTCGCCGTCGAAGCCTAGCCCGACATCGGCGCCCGTTTCCAGCACCTTGTCGCGAATGGCGTGCAGCATCTGCATGTCTTCGGGGTTGGGATTGTAATTGGGAAACGTATGATCGAGCTCGACGTCGAGCGGGATGACCTCGCAGCCGATACTTTCCAGTGCCTCGGGAGCGAAAGCCCCGGCGGTGCCGTTGCCGCAGGCGGCCACCACCTTGAGCTTCCTGGAGATACGCTTTCCCGCGGTCAGATCGTCAAGGTAGGTTTTGCGGAAATCCGCAACGAAGGCGTAGGAGCCACCACCGACAAGGTCGAAATCGCCTGACAGCACGATCGCCTTCAGCGCGCTCATCTCCTCCGGACCGAAGGTCAGCGGACGCGCCGCGCCCATCTTGACGCCGGTCCAGCCATTCTCGTTGTGTGAGGCAGTGACCATGGCGACGGACGGCGTGTCGAGCGCGAACTGGGCGAAATAAGCCATCGGCGACAGGGCAAGCCCGACATCCTTGACCCGTGCGCCGGCCGCCATCAGCCCGGAAACCAGCGCCAGCTTGATGGCAAGCGAATAGGAGCGGAAATCGTGACCGGTGACGATGTCGGGTCCGGCACCCAGGCGACGGATCAGCGTGCCGAGCCCCATGCCGAGCGCCTGGACGCCGATTAGATTGAGTTCCGGCGTTTCGTTCGAGCCGGGATGGCCGAACCACCAGCGCGCATCATATTCGCGAAACCCGGACGGCATGACGAGCGCCGAGGTTTCGAACTCGAATGTGTTTGGTCTGGCATCGCTAACGATCTTCATCGACAAGGCTGCAAACTCCAGGCGGCTGAATCAGGTGCTTCGAGGCAAGTGGACGGTTACCCAGATGCCCTTTAAGCCGTGTTTGTGCGACAGGAAACTGAAACCTGTATGACGTGGCGGCGAAAGCGAAAGAAATGCGACAGAAGCGCTGCCATTGGCGCTTGCAGTAACCAAACTCGGCGGCTATAAGCCCGCGGTCTGGTCACGGAGTGTAGCGCAGCCTGGTAGCGCACATCGTTCGGGACGATGGGGTCGCAGGTTCAAATCCTGCCACTCCGACCAGAAAAAACATTGTCCAACCCGGGAGGCAATGGCTCAGGGCTCGTAGGGGCTCTTCCAAGTTGCGCCTGTACATTCGACAAAAAGAGGTTTGGCCGAGGAGAGGCTACGCGGTGCCCGCAGTGGCATCGGATCGCGGCTATTGCTAACGCATGTTCGTCACCGAAAAAAGCGAGATTTCCAAGGCACCGGAAACCTCCCCCGCTTCGAAACGCCAAATCGTCCCGTGAAGGCCGGCGTGAGATTTACACCTCAGTTGCAACCGGAACATGGGATAGCCCGAGCCACCATTTTGATGCGGCTGTCAGCTACCCTCCGGGAATGCACCAAGACTCGTCGTCCGGCGGGAAAGCCAAGCCGGCGCGATTCTGCGCCGCCTTTCGCAAGTCTTTGCATCTCACGGCACTATCGTCCATTTTGCTTGTTGCAAAGCCGGTCTTGTCGCCTCTTCTAGTGATCCCCGTCCGCAGGACGAACAACTTCGGAGCAAAAAAGGGGACCATTGTGACGACCCATCATCATGCCCGCACGGGAGCGGTGTCTAGCGCTTCAGGTATGCTGCGCCCTCAACTCGGGCCTGCCGCCGCAGGCAAATATCAGCGCCCGATCTCCAGGGCCGATGCCCGCCGCCTGACTGTCGGTGACATCCTCGCCGCCTATACCGAAGCACGCCAGGCCAAGATTGCCGGTCGCAAGGAATTTCTCGCCAGGATGCGTTTTCTGAACGAATTCTTCGGCACCGAGCCGGTCGCCAACATCAATGGAGATCGCTGCCGCGTCTATGTCGAGCACCGTTCGCGCGAGCGCAATCGGGTAGAGCGTGAGCGAATCGCCAAGCTCAACGCTGCGGCGATGGAGACCCGCCGTGCGTTACTCCCGGCGTGGCGAGACAAGGACTTTACATCAGGCCCGCGTCGCGATCTTGAGGACCTCCGCTCGGCGATCAACTTTTGGGCCAAGGAATACGGTCTCGATCCGAAGCCGTCCGTCACCTTGCCAGACAAACCAGCAGCGCGCGAGCGCTGGCTGACGCGCGAGGAAGCAGCGGGACTGCTGCGCGCGGCATTGCGGCTGCGCCGGAAGCACGGTCAGTACGCTCATCTCTGCCGCTTTATCATTGTGGGGCTCTACACTGGCTGCCGACATCGTTCAATCCTGCAACTCAATTGGGATGGCGAGGCCGCAGAAGCTTGGCCGGACCTAGGCCGCGGCGTGCTCTATTGCAAAGATCAGCACGCGAAAAAAAGCAAGAAATGGCGTCCGCCGACGCGACTGCCGTCACGGCTGATCGCCCATATGCGCCGCTGGAAGCGTATCGATTGCGACTGCGGGCCGGTCGTCCATGACAGCCTGGGCGAACCGACAAAGCGCATCGAGAAGGCGTTCCGCACCTGCCGCGTGGAAGCCGGGCTCGGCGACGATGTCACCCCGAATGTGCTTCGCTATACCCGCGCCATGTGGCCTGTGCTGTGCGACGTCGACATGTGGCGGATCGCCAGCAAGGCTATGCGCTCAGGCGAAATCGCGTGACATCGATGGCCGCGGCCATCAGTGTCTGTGTGTAGGTTGCCTGCGGATTGCTGAAGATCGCCTCGGCCGGTCCCTCCTCGACGATCTTACCTTGCTTCATGACGATGATGTAGTCGGCCATGGCGCGCACGACGGCGAGATCGTGGCTGATGAACAGATAGGACAGCTCGTGGTCGGCCTGCAGCTTGCGTAGCAATTCGACGATCTGCTTCTGCACGGAGCGGTCCAGCGCCGAGGTCGGCTCGTCCAGCACCACCACTTTCGGCTTGAGTATCATGGCGCGCGCAATGGCGATGCGCTGCCGCTGACCGCCGGAGAATTCATGCGGATAGCGGTTGCGCGTGTTCGGGTCGAGCCCGACTTCGAGCAAGGCATCGACCGCGCGGAGATCGCGCTGCCTGCCCGACAGATTGGGCTCATGGACCAGGAGCCCCTCGGTGATGATCTGGCCGACGGTCATGCGTGGCGACAGCGAGCCGAACGGATCCTGGAAAACCAGCTGCAATTCGCGCCGCAGCGGCCTCATCGCCTGGCGGTCGGCGTGGGAAATGTCGCGGTCACCAAGCCGGATGATACCGTCGCTGGGCAGGAGCCGCAGCAAGGCGCGGCCGAGCGTCGATTTCCCCGAGCCGGATTCGCCGACGATGCCGATCGTCTGGTTGCGCTTCAGCCGTATCGAAATGTGATCGACGGCGCGCAGCAGCAGCGGCTCGCCGCCAAGAAATCCGCCGCCGATCTTGAAGGTCACCTCGACGTTCCTGCCTTCAAGCAGGACAGGGGCATTCGGAGGCGGCGGCGCCTTGGTGCCGGTCGGCTCGGCGGCAAGTAGCATCTTGGTGTAGCCGTGCTGCGGGTTGGCGAAGATCGCTTCCGCCTCGCCCTCCTCGACCACCTCGCCATAGCGCATCACATAGACCCGATCGGCAAAGCGCCGGACGATGCCGAGATCGTGGGTGATGAAGACGATCGCCATGCCGAGCTTGCGCTGCAATTCGGCGAGCAGCATGAGGATCTGCGCCTGGATGGTGACGTCGAGCGCGGTCGTCGGCTCGTCGGCGATCAGTATGTCGGGGTCGTTGGCCAGCGCCATGGCGATCATGACGCGCTGGCGCTGACCGCCCGACAACTCGTGCGGATAGGATTTCATCCGCCGCTCCGGATCGGGAATATGGACCAGCCGCAGCAGCTTGAGCGCCTCCTCGCGCGCCGCGGCGGCGCCAAGTCCGCGATGCTTGCGGATCGGCTCGATCAGCTGGTTGCCGATCGAATAAAGCGGGTCTAGCGACGTCATCGGCTCCTGGAAGATCATGCTGATCTTGCGGCCGCGGATCTTGTTGAGCTCGGGTTTGCTCAAGGTCAAAAGATTGCGGCCGCGATAATCGACTGTGCCGCTGGCTTCGCCGTTCGAGGCGAGCAGGCTCATCGCCGCCATCATCGTCTGGCTCTTGCCGGAACCGGATTCGCCGACGACGGCGACGGTTTCGCCTGATTTGACGTGGATATTGATGCCCTTCACCGCCTCCACCACACCGTCGAGGGTGCGGAAGCGGACGCGAAGGTCCTTGACGCTGAGGATGGTATCGGAAGCAGCCATCTCAACGATCCTTCGGGTCGAGCGCGTCGCGCAGCCCATCTCCGACGAAATTCAGCGCGAACAGCGTGGAGACGAGAAAGAAGGCCGGGAACAGAAGCAGCCAGTTGGCCGAGCCGATGTTCTGGGCGCCAACCGAGATCAGCACGCCCCAGCTGGTCATCGGCTCCTGGACGCCGAGCCCGAGGAACGACAAAAAACTCTCCAGGATAATGACCTGCGGCACCAGCAGCGTCATGTAGATCACCACCGGCCCGAGCAAATTGGGGATCACATGGCGCAGCAGAATGCCGCGCTGGCCGACGCCCATCGCCTCCGCCGCCTGGACATATTCCTGCCGGCGGATCGACAGCGCTTGTCCGCGCACGATGCGCGCCATGTCGAGCCACAGCACCGCGCCGACCGCCAGGAACATCAGCACGAAGTTCCTGCCGAAAAACACCACCAGCATGATGACGAAGAAGATGAACGGCAAAGAATAAAGCACGTCGACGACACGCATCATCACCTCGTCGACCCTGCCGCCGGCAAGACCGGCGGTGGCGCCGTAGAGCACGCCGATGACCACGGCCACAATGCCGGCAAGCAGGCCGATGGCCAGCGATATGCGCCCGGCCATCAGCGTTCTGGACAGGAGATCGCGGCCGGTATTGTCGGTGCCGAACAGGAAATATTGCTGCTTGATTGAGGCACTCATCACCATTTCGAGACCGTCCGGCGATTTGCTCTCGATCTTTGTGTCATCAAAGGTATCGGAACGATCAAGGTAGCGAATGTTGCGGTCGTCGATCGGCTTGGACGATTTGACGGTAACGAACACACGGCTGCCCTCCTGCCGCCACTCCTTGATGTCGACGCGCATACGCCTGATCGCCTCATCGAGAGCGCCTTCGATCATGTCGGCCTTCGGATAGGCGGAGAAGCTCGGCGGCGTACGGACATAGTCGGCATAGATGGTGGTGTATTGGTGCGGCACGAAAGAGGGCCCAAACACGCTGATGACGGCGATGAAGGCAAGATAATAGAGGCTGAACATGGCCGCGCGATTGGCCTTGAGGCGCGCCCAGGCGTCACCCCACAGGGACCGGCCGACGACCGGTGCGGCAACTGCGATATCAGTCATAGCGCACCCTCGGATCGACGACCCCATAGAGGACGTCGACGATCAGGTTGAAGACAATGGTGAAGAGCGCGATGACCACCACCGTCCCCATCACCAGTGTGTAGTCGCGGTTGAGCGCGGCAACGACAAAATGGCGGCCGATGCCAGGGATAGAGAAGATGGTCTCGACGATGATCGAGCCGGTGAGAAGGGCTGCAGCTGCCGGACCGGTGAAGGAGACGATCGGCAGGATGGCGCCGCGCAGTGCATGCTTGACGACGACTGACCAGTCGGACAGGCCGAGAGCGCGCGCGGTGCGGATGTGATGCGAGTGCAGCGATTCGATCATCGAGCCGCGCATCAGGCGGGCAACGATGGCAATCTGCGGCAGAGCGAGCGTCAGCACCGGGCCGATCTTGTTGATGAGGGCTCCGTCGCCCCAGCCACCGATCGGCAGCAGCTTCCAGGTCAATCCGAATACAAGCTGGATTATCGGGGCGATGACGAAGGTTGGTATGGTGCTGCCGGCGGTCGCCAGCGCGATCACCGAATAGTCGGCAAGCTTGTTCTGGTTGAGCGCGGCAACAGTGCCGAGCACGCTGCCGAGGAGCAGCGCCAGAACGAGCGCCGAAGCGCCAAGTTGGATCGAGATCGGCAGGCCTTCCCTGAACAACTCGCCGACGGTGAAATCCGGCATGTTGTAGCTGGGGCCGAAATTGCCGCGCAGAAGATTGCCTAAATAATGGAGGTACTGCAGCCAGAGCGGGTCGTTGAGCCCGAACTGGGCTTCGAGATTGGCCCTGATCTCGGGGCTCAGGCCCCGCTCCTGGTTGAACGGGCCGCCCGGCGCGACGCGTATCAGGAAGAACGCTATAGTCACGATGACGAACAGCGTCGGGATGGCGGTCAGGAGCCGCCGGAAAACGAATCGCAGCATCGATGCCCCGCTTGATCCAGAGCAGCGCGCGTCCGGCTGGACGATTGCGCTCTAGCCTTCAAATTTTCGCACCGACATTGTCGAAAATCGAGTCCGGTTCCCGGGCCGATGCGATGGCAAACCGGCGCCGCCGCGCATTGAGTCGCGCGGCGGCCTGGCTAAGGGATCAGTCCTTGCTGATGAAGCGGGACGGATGGATGTCCATCACATTGTCGTCGAAGCCGTGCAGCTTCGAGGAAACGATGTCGTGGTAGCTGTAGTAGAGAAGCGGGATCTCGCCGACGTCGTCGACGAGGATGCGCTCGGCCTCGGCGAGCTCCTTCATGCGCTGTTCGGGCTTGCCGCCGGCGGCGGCGGCCTTGTCCATGGCCGCCTCGAATTTCGGGCTGTTATAGCTCGAATAATTGTTGCCGCTGGCCTTGCGAGATATGCCGAGGAAGGTTTCCGGGTCCTTGTAATCGGCGATCCAGGCGGCACGCGCCACATCGTAGTCGCCCTTCTGCTCGAGGAAGGAGTAGTGGGTCTTGGTGTCGGTGTTGAGCAGCGTGACCTCGACGCCAAGCGGCTTCAACTGTTCCTGGATGGCGACAGCGGTGTTCTTGTGGTTTTCAGAGGTGTTGTAGCGGATCTGCATCTTCAACGGATGCTCGGGTGTATAGCCGAGTTTCTCGAGGATCTTCTTGGCAGCGTCCTCGCGGTCGATCTGCGGCATGTCGGCGTATTTGGCCAGTGCCGGCGTGTAGCCCTGGATACCCGGAGGGACCATCGAATAGCCGGGCAGCATCGAATTCTGCCAGACTTTTTCAGCGAGGAAGTCGCGATCGATCGCCATCGAGATAGCGTTGCGCAGTTCGACGTTGTCCCAAGGCGCCTTGTCGGTCTTGATCGCGTAATAGTAGATGCCGAGATATGGCCCGACACGGACCTGGTCGCCGAATTTGGTCTTGAGATCGGCGAGCTGTTCGGTCGGCAGGTCACCGTAACTGTCGAATTCGCCGGCCTCGAAGCGCTTCATCGCGGACGAGCGATCCTCGGTCGGGATGTAGTTGACCACGTCCAACTTGACGCTGGCGGCGTCCCAGAATTTCGGATTCTTGACCAGCTTCAGATGGTCGTTGGGAATCCACTCTGCCGCTGTAAAGGCCCCGTTCGAGACCAGCTTGCCTGCCTTGATCCAGTCGGCGCCAAGCTTTTCGATAGACGCCTTGTTAACCGGATAGGTCGCCTGATGGGTCAGCATCTCCAGGAAGTAAGGCGTTGGCGCCTTGAGCGTGACTTCGAGGGTATTTGCGTCAATCGCCTTGACGCCCATATCCTCCGGCTTGCCCTTCTTGGTGTTGACTTCCTCGGCACCCTTCACTGGATAGAGCATGGAAGCGTATTCCGCAGCGGTGGCCGGATCTTCCAGCCGACGGAACGAATAAACGAAGTCGTCCGCCGTCACCGGGCTGCCATCCGACCAGAGGCCGTCCTTGCGCAGCTTGAAGGTGTAGACAGTGCCGTCGTCGGACACCGTCCAGCTTTCAGCGGCGCCCGGAATGAGATTCGTCTTCTGGTCATGCATCACGAGGCCCTGGAACAGGTCGCGTATGATATCGGCTTCGTAGACCGTCGAGGTCTTGTGCGGATCGAGCGTCTCCGCTTCGGCGGCGGCTCCGCGGTTGTAGACGGTCTCGGCGAAAGCCGGCGTGTAGAACGTACCGGCGGCCAAGACCATGGTCGTGGCGAGTACCGTCGCCTTCAGCACATGTTTCAACATGGAGTTCTCCCTAATGACGTCGCCCTTCGGCCACGTCTCTAAGTGTTGACGCCCCGAAACCGATTGGTTGGTTCCTTTCGAGCGCGCAGCCGGTTCCCTCTCCGGCAGCTGGTGGCCAAACAGTAACGTGGAGATTTTTTATTTCAACAGACTCTCGGGGTCACCCAAAGTAAGGGGGCCGGGGCAGTCGTTTTGCGGGCGGCCAATCAATGGTCGAAACCATGAGTTTGACTGGGTTTCCTGGCCAGAACGCCGATCTGGGAAATAATCTGGCCGATCATTTCAGTTTACCGGAATGTATTAATTGGTTCTTAGGCAACCAAGGGTTACAAATTTCGATGGAATCGGCACATCGACCTTGGGTTCCAACGGGCAAGGGCAATGAACAAGATAGACAGTAATACTGTCGCATTGAAGCGTAAAATATTGCGCCACATACGGACGAATCTACGCAAAATTGGAGAAGAGTCCGGAACTTCCGCGGTCGAGTTCGCCCTGCTTTCCCCAATCTTTATCCTTCTTTTGCTCGGAATGGTTGCGTATGGTATCTATTTTGGTGCAAGCAACTCCTTGCAGCAAATCGCCGCCGATGCCGCCCGCACCGCAATTGCCGGATTGAATCAAACCGAGCGCCAGGCGCTGGTGGCGAGTTTCGTCAAAAACAATGCCAGTGGATACCCGTTCGTCGATTCCGGCAAGCTGACCTATCAGGCGACGGACAGCACGGCCGACGGAAATCAGTTCGTCGTGTCGATCCAGTACGATGCCAGCAACCTGCCGATCTGGAACCTATTACCAAGCCTTGCGATGCCGCAAACCACGATGTCGCGCAGATCTACCATCAGGATTGGAGGCATTTGAAATGTCGCAGTTCTTGCTGAGGAGCATCGGGCGGATCGCTCGCTCGATGGTTGGCGACAAGAAGGCGAACTTTGCCGTCATGACGGCGCTGACGGCGCCATTCGCGCTGGGGCTGGCTGCCTTCGCTGTCGACGAAGGTTCGATCTACACGGAGCGCAGGGAAGCCCAGGCGATGACCGATCTGGCGGCGATCACCGCGGCGTCGAACATCAACAATATGGAAGCCGCGGCGGTAACCACGCTCAGTGACAACCGAATGCCCGGCATCATTGTTCAAAAGGCAGGTCAGACAATCGTTCCCACGGTTGGCAAAACCGTCGTGTCGGTCACCGGCGGCCGATACTCAGCGGCGTCCTCCGTTGGCGTCGACAAGCGCTTCGAAGCCGGCAAAACGCCTTACAACGCCGTTCGCGTCACTCTGCGAAAAATCCCCGCCCGGTATTTCGCCAGTTCGCTCATCCCTACTCCGGTTGTCGGCACCGAAGCCATTGCCAGTGTGACCCCGCAAGCGATGTTCTCGGTCGGGTCCAGGCTCCTCAGCGTCAATGGCGGCATCCTCAACGCGCTTCTCAGCAAGTTGCTGGGCGCCAACATTTCGCTCAGCGTCATGGACTACAACGCGCTGATCTCGGCCGATGTAAACGTGCTTTCGTTCGTCGATGCCCTTGCCGTACAGTTGCAACTGACAGGTGTCAGCTATTCCGACGTGCTGGCGTCAAAAGCGACGGTAGGCCAGATCGCGACCGCCATGGCCAATGCGTCCGGGTCGGGCAGCGCCAGCAAACTTGTGCTGCAGACGATCGCGTCGAGGGCCACCAACACGGTCAAGATACCCCTCAGTCATCTTATCGATCTTGGCTCGATCGGCAGGCTCGGCCTCGGACAAAAGTCTCCCGGCTTTTCCGTCGACGCAAGCGCGATGGGCATGCTGGGTGCCGCCGCCTCGCTGGCCAATGGCTCAAACCAGGTCCAGGTCGATCTCGGCGCCACTATTCCGGGACTTACCTCCACCACGCTCGCCATCGCCATCGGTGAACCGATGCAATACTCACCCTGGCTGGCCGTCGGGGAAAAAGGCACCGTGGTGCGCACCGCGCAGACGCGCATCAAGCTGGTCACCACAGTGGGCATCGGCAATTCCAATCTCGGCGGCGGCATCAGCCTGCTGTCCGTCAACCTGCCTCTGCATGTCGAAGTCGCCTATGCGGAAGCCAAGCTAACCGACATCAGCTGCCCGACGGGCCGGCCGGATAGCATCAAGGTTTCGATCGCCGCGCAGCCTGGCGTGGCCTCGCTGCACCTTGCCACCAGCGACGCCGACAACAACCCATCGGCCTTCGCCGATTTCAGCAATCCGCAATCGTTCTCCGATGCCACGATTGCCCAGGTGAGCGTGAAGCTTCTGCTGCTTACCCTCAATCTGCTCGATGTGAAGGGTTCTTCATCACTTGCCATCACCAACAACGATCCGACCACATTGACGTTCGACAGCACCGATATCGCCAACAAGACGATTAAAACTGTCACCACAAAAAACCTGACGCAATCACTCACGACATCGCTGGTCAGCGGCCTCTCGCTCTCGGTCAATGCACTGGGCCTCGGGCTGGACGTGACGGCCCTGCTCGGAACGGTTAAGCCGGCGGTGGTAACGGTTCTGAACGGCGTGACGGCGCCGGTCGACGAACTGGTCTATAACGTGCTTGCAGCTGTCGGCGTGCATGTCGGCGAGGCCGATGTGCGGGTTGTCGGCGCGACTTGCGGGCGCTCCGTGCTCGTTCAATGAGATAATGAAATAGAGCTCAGCCGATCCGGCCGAGGAAGCAGCCCAGCGGCGGCAGCGACAGCGTTCTTTCCTGCAAGACGCCGGCAGCACCGCCAAGGTCTATCGGCTCTATCGCTTCCAGATCCGGTGGCAATTGCCAGCCGGCCGGCTCGTCTGCGAAATTGAAGACACAGAGCAGCTTTTCGTCACCGCCTTCGCGAATGAAAGCAAGGACGTCGCCTTCGGCATCGAGGAACCGGATCGAGCCTCGAACCAGCGCCGGATGCTGCTTGCGCAAGGCCAGCATCGCACGGTAGCTCGCCAGGACGGAGGTTTGCTCGCCGTCCTGGACGTCGACCGCCTGGGCGCGATGGCTTGCCGGGACCGGAAGCCACGGCTTGCCCGTCGAAAAGCCGGCATCGTCGGCGCCAGCCTCCCAGACCATCGGCGTTCGGCACCCGTCCCGCCCCTTGATCCCCGGCCAGAAGCGGATGCCGAAAGGATCGCGCAAATCCTCGAACGCCAGTTCGGCCTCCTCCAGCCCGAGTTCTTCGCCCTGGTAGAGGCAGATCGATCCGCGCAGGCAGGAAAGCAGCACGATCGAGAATTTCGCCACCCTGTCCGGATCGCCGCCCGGCCTTTTCCATCGACTGACATGGCGCACGACATCGTGGTTGGAGAACGCCCAGCAAACCCAGCCGTCGAATACCTTACTCTCGAAGGCCTCGACACAGCCACGCACATGCGACGCCGAGAATTGCGGGCCGAGCAGGTCGAACGTGTAGGACATTTGGAGCTTGTCGCCACCGCCGGTATAGGCGGCGAGTGTCTGCAAGGAACGCGTTTCGTCGCCAATCTCGCCGACAGCGGCGCGGCCTTCATATTCGTCAAGCAAGGCCCGGAAGCGCCTGAGGAAAGCAAGGTTTTCCGGCTGGCTCTTGTCGAACAGATGCTCCTGATAGAGATAGGGGCTGGTTGCCGTATTGGTGCCGGCGACGCTTTCCGCCAAAGGCGGGTTGCTGCGCAGCCAGCGGTCGTGGACGTAATAGTTGACCGTATCCAGCCGGAAACCGTCGACGCCGCGCTCGAGCCAGAACCGCACCGTTTCCAGCAAGGCGTCCTGCACCTTTGGGTTGTGGAAATTCAGGTCCGGCTGCGAGGCGAGGAAATTGTGCAGGTAATATTGCCTGCGCGTTGCGTCCCATTCCCAGGCCGGGCCGCCGAAAAGCGACAGCCAGTTGTTGGGGGCGGTGCCGTCGGGCTTCGCATCGGCCCAGACGTACCAGTCGGCCTTGGGGTTGTCGTGGCTCGTGCGGCTTTCGACGAACCATTCGTGCCGATCCGACGAATGCGACAAGACCTGATCGATGATCACCTTCAGGCCGAGCCGGTGCGCCTCCGCAATCAGTGCGTCGAAATCCTCTAATGTGCCGAACATCGGATCGACGGCGCAGTAATCCGAAACGTCGTAACCCATATCGGCCATTGGCGACTTGAAAAAAGGCGACAGCCAAACGGCGTCGGCACCGAGCGATGCGACATGGGCCAGCCTCGAGGTGATGCCGCTGAGATCGCCGCTGCCGTCGCCTGTCGTGTCCTGGAAGGAGCGCGGGTAGATCTGGTAGATGACGCAGCCGCGCCACCATTCGGCATTGTCAGCCATCATGGCTCTCCCCTGCGCCCGCACACGCTGTCCTGCTTTCGATCATGAACAGGACTGTTCGCCCAGGCACCGGCCGCGAGATATCGCTACTATCCGGTTCGATAGCTGGGCGCCAATGAAAACCCGCCCGTTCCGGCAGCGTGAACATGCAGGCCCGGCGGTCGCCATTGATGACCACCGCAAGGCGACTGTTCTCACCGCTACCGAGAACCATGACCAGCCGGTGCCGCCTGGCATCGTCCCAGGCTGCCTCTTCGAACGGCACGCCGGTTTCCGTCAGCCAGGCTACGTCTGGGATTTCCGAACCCGCAGGCTGTTCTCCGGTCAGGAATGCTGTGTCCAAGAGCGCCGGCACGGCGCGACGCATCCTGGCGAGCAGAGCCGTATGATGCTCGAGCGCCAGGTCGCGCCCGGCCCAGTCGAGCCAGGTGATGTCATTGTCCTGCGCGTAGGCGTTGTTGTTGCCGCGCTGCGTGCGGCCGAACTCGTCGCCGGCCGTCAGCATGATCGTGCCGCGCGAGGCAAAGAGCGTCGCCAGCAGCGCGCGCTGGTCACCGAAACGGGCCGTAACGATTGACTGGTCGCTGGTCTCGCCCTCGACGCCATCGTTCCAGGACAGGTTGTCGTCGTGACCATCGCGGTTCAGTTCGCCATTGGCCTCGTTGTGCTTGTGCCCATAAGCGACGATATCGGCCAGCGTCATGCCGTCATGCGCGGCGATGAAGTTGATGCTGCGGCTCGTTGTCTGGCCTGCTTTGGCAAAGACGTCGGACGAACCGGCAAGCCGCGTCGCCAGGGCACCGATCATGCCGCCGTCGCCGCGCCAGAAGCGGCGGATATCGTCGCGGTATTTGTCGTTCCATTCGAGGAAGGGCGGCGGAAAATTGCCGAGCTGATAGCCATCCGGTCCGATATCCCAAGGCTCGGCGATCAGCACCCGGTCGCCAAGAACAGGGTCGTTGCGAATGGCGTTCAGCAGCGGCGCATCGGCGTCGAAAACGCCGTCGACGCGGCCGAGGATCGGCGCCAGGTCGAAGCGGAATCCGTCGACACCGGCGCGCTGGACAAAGTGGCGAAGCGTGTGGAGGACCATTTCCCGGACGACCGGATGCTCGCAGGCGAGCGTATTGCCGGTTCCGGTGTCATTGACCAGAGCGCCGTCCGGCTCGTGCCGATAATAGGCGCGGCTGTCGAGCCCGCGCAGAGACAATGTCGGGCCGAGCCGGTCGCTTTCGCCGGTGTGGTTGAACACCAGGTCGAGAATGGTGCCGATGCCGGCCTCGCGCAGCGCGGCGACCGTTCCGCGCAACTCGGCCAGACCGCCGGGCGCCAGTCGCGGATCGAGCGCCATGAAGGTCACGGGATTATAACCCCAGGCGTTGCGCAGACCGAGCGGCGGTAAATGCCGTTCGTCGATCGATGCAGTCACCGGCATCAACTCAATGGCTGCCACGCCGAGTTTTTGCAGATGCTCGACAACGAGGGGGTGAGCGAGCGCTGCAATGGTGCCGCGTTGCTTCTCGGGAATGTCGGGATGCAGCTTTGTGAAGGCGCGTACCGGCACTTCGTAGATAAGGCCGCCGGGCCGAAACAGCGGCGGCAAGGCGGGCAAGGGTTCCGGCAAGGCGCCGGCGATGGCTTTCGGCATCAGCGGCGCAGTGTCGGCCCCCTCGCCTCGGCGCGCGGCGAGCCGGCCGTCATAGGCATAGGGCCTGTCGATCTCGACGGCATAGGGATCGGCCAGCAGCTTGTCGGGATCGAACCAGAGACCGTGTTCCGGCGCGTAGTCGCCATCGGCGCGGAACCCGTATCGGGTCCCGGCGGCGAGACCGGCAACAAAAAGTGCATGGACGCCCTCGTCTTCCGACTGGAGTTCCAGCCGGTCGACTTCGCGGTTGCCGTGTTCGTCGAAAATCGAAACCCAGATGCGCCGAGCCGACGAGGACCATGCGGCGAAGCGGATACCGCCCTCCCCGGCAAGCCCGCCAAATCGCGGACGATAGCCGGCGGATAGTCCCGACGACATCAGGTGATGACGCTCGGCTTGGCGCGGCCGGTATGGCTGCGAATCCCGGCAATGTCGTCGGCCGCCGCGATCAGATCGGCAAGCGCCTCCTGGGTGTCGAGATCGTGGCGGTTCTTGTCCGGCTCGTAGCGCTCGACATAAAGCCGCAGCGTCGCGCCCGAGGTGCCGGTGCCGGACAGGCGGAAGACGACGCGTGAGCCGCCTTCGAACAGCACCCTGATGCCCTGGTTCTCGCTGACCGAGCCGTCGACCGGATCGTGATAGGCGAAATCATCAGCGCTGGCGATCGTCATGCCGCGGACGCGGGTGCCAGGCAGCGAGCCGAGCTTGGCGCGCAACTCGCCAACAAGCGCGTTGGCACGATCGGTCTCGACCTCCTCGTAGTCGTGGCGCGAATAATAGTTACGGCCATAGGCCGTCCAATGCTGGGTGACGATCTGCTTGGCGCTTTCGCCGCGAACGGCAAGGATGTTGAGCCATAAAAGCACAGCCCACAGGCCGTCCTTTTCGCGGACATGGTTGGAGCCGGTCCCCGCACTCTCCTCGCCACAGATCGTTGCCATGCCGGCATCGAGCAGATTGCCGAAAAATTTCCAGCCGGTCGGCGTCTCGTAGATGCCGATGCCGAGCTTTTCGGCGACCCGGTCGGCAGCACCGCTGGTCGGCATCGAGCGGGCGATGCCTTTCAGCCCGGCCTTGTAGCCCGGTGCCAGATGGGCGTTGGCGGCGAGCATCGCCACCGAATCCGACGGGGTGATGAAAATTCCCTTGCCGATAATCAGGTTGCGGTCGCCGTCGCCATCCGAGGCGGCGCCAAAGTCTGGCGCATCCGGCCCCATCATCTCGTCGTAGAGGTGTTTTGCGTGCACCAGATTGGGATCGGGATGATGGCCGCCGAAATCCGGCAGCGGAATGAAATTGCGGGCGGTGCCG
Source organism: Mesorhizobium sp. M1227 (assembly GCF_040318315.1). Lineage (NCBI taxonomy): Bacteria > Pseudomonadati > Pseudomonadota > Alphaproteobacteria > Hyphomicrobiales > Phyllobacteriaceae > Mesorhizobium > Mesorhizobium sp. M1227. The sequence goes on along the minus strand of NZ_JAMYLZ010000014.1, from coordinate 67,390 downwards.
TTGGGCGCGCCGAGCCGGTTTTCGAGGATCTCCTTGGCGTAGGGGCCGGTCACCGCATGCATGGCGTCGAAGCGCATGCGGAAGCCCGACCTGAACAGCGCCCGCAATGCGTCGAAATCGAACAGGCTTTCCATCAGTTCGGCATAGTCGGCGACAGGATCGATGATTTCGACGGTCATGTCCCCCGTCTTGACCGTGCCGATCGTGTCGATGTCGACCTGCCCGATATCGGCGATCTTGAAGCTTGAAATCGCCTTGGTTTTTTCGAAGATCGCGTCGGTCAGCTTTTCCGGCGCTGGGCCGCCATTGCCGGCATTGTACTTGATGCCGAAATCCTCATGCGGGCCACCCGGATTGTGGCTGGCCGACAGGATGATGCCGCCAAAGGTCTTGTATTTGCGGATGACATGCGAAGCGGCCGGCGTCGACAAGATGCCGCCCTGCCCGACCATCACCTTGCCGAAGCCGTTTGCCGCGGCCATGGCGATGGCCTTCTGGATGACCTCGCGGTTATAGAAGCGGCCGTCGCCGCCGATCACCAGGGTTTTGCCCTCGAACCCGTCCAGCGCGTCGAAGATCGACTGGATGAAGTTCTCGGCATAGTGCTCCTGCTGGAACACCGGGACCTTTTTACGCAGCCCGGAGGTGCCGGGCTTCTGGTCGGGATAGGGTTTGGTGGCGACGGTGCGGATCATCAGTCAGGCAGCCCTTTTCGAAAGCAGCAAGCGATAGAGTTGGAAATATTTTTCGGCGCTTTTGTCCCACGAAACGTCGGCCTTCATGCCTTGCCGCTGCATCGACGTCCACACTGCGGGATTGGCATGCGCCTCGACAAGGCGGCGGACGGCGTGCAGCAAGGCGCCGGCATTGGCGGGCGCAAACTGGAAACCGGTCGCCACGCCGGCAGAGATGGCGGCTTCGTTGGCATCGATGATCGTGTCGGCAAGGCCGCCGGTGCGCGCGACCACCGGCACGCAGCCATAGCGCAGGCCGTAAAGCTGTGTCAGCCCGCAAGGTTCGAAGCGCGATGGGATAATGATTGCGTCGCAGCCGCCCTGCATGGTGTGGGAGAGTCCCTCGTCATAGCCGACGACGACGCCGATGCGGCCGCGGTGGCGGGCTGCGGCGGCAAGCAACGCGCCTTCCAGCCCAGCGTCGCCGGAGCCGAGGATCGCCAGCCGTGCACCTGCCGCGACGATGCCGTCGATGGCCGCAGCCAGTATGTCCATGCCCTTTTGCCAGGTCAGCCGGCTGACGACGCAGACGATCGGACTGTCATCGCGATCGAGGCTGAAACGGTCCTCGACCGCGGCCTTGTTGGGCATTCGCGCCTTGAGCGTCTTTGCGGTGTAGTTGGAGACCAGATGCTTGTCGGTTTCCGGGTTCCAGATCTCGGTATCGATGCCGTTGACGATGCCATGGAGATCGACGGAGCGCATGTTGATCAGGCCGTCGAGGCCCATGCCGAATTCGGGCAAGCGGATTTCCTGCGCATAGGTCGGGCTGACCGTGGTGATCGCCCACGCCGCCTGCAGGCCGGCCTTGAGGAAGCCGACGCCGCCGTAATATTCGACGCCGTCGAGCGCCATCGCCGCCGCCGGCAGGCCAAGCTCGCCAAAGATGCCGGCGCCGAACTGGCCTTGGAAGGCTAGGTTGTGCACGGTGATCATCGACGGCGTGCCGACCGCCTTGCCGTAGCGCATGTAGGCAAGCGTCATTGCCGACTGCCAGTCATGGGCATGGACGATATCGGGCAGGTAGCCCGAGATCGCGCCGCCGGCAATATCACCGCCTACCTGGCTCAAGGCCGCGAACCGCCGCCAATTGTCCGGCCAGTCGGCGCCTGTCGCGTTGCCGTATGGGCCGCCGGGACGGTCGAAAAGATGCGGCGCGTCAAGCACGAACAGGTCGAGCCCGGCGATCTGGGCGGCATACACCGAAGCCTTGCCGCCCTGCAGCAATGGATATTGCTGAACCGGCTTCTTTTTCCTGAAGGCGCCCATCACCTGAGGATAGCCGGGGACGAGCGTGCGCATGGTGACGCCCTTGCCGGCCAATGCCACGGGCAAGGCGCCGGTCACGTCGGCGAGCCCGCCCGTCTTGACCAGCGGAAAGATCTCGGGCGCCACCGACAGAACCTGCATGCACTACGATCCCAGCCTGTTGATCATGTCCTGCGTGACGAGGCAGATGCCTTTTTCCGAAACGCGGAAACGCTTGGCGTCGAGGACGGGATCCTCGCCGACCACCAGACCCTCCGGGATCCTGACGCCGTGATCGATGACCACGCGCTTCAACCTGGCGTTGCGGCCGACATGGACGTCCGGCAGCATGACGACCTCCTCCAGCGTCGAATAGGAATTGATGCGCGCGCCGGTGAAGATCAGGCTTCGCTTCAGCGAAGCGCCCGAAACGATGCAATCGCCCGACACGAGAGACGACACGGCCGACCCGCGGCGGCCATCCTCGTCATGCACGAATTTTGCCGGCGGCTTCAACTCGGCATAGGTCCAGATCGGCCAATCGCGGTCGTAAAGGTCGAGTTCCGGCGTGATGTCGGTCAGGTCGATATTGGCCTCCCAATAGGCGTCGACCGTGCCGACGTCGCGCCAATAGGCCTCGTTCTCGGCGGTCGAGCGCACGCAGGATTTGGCAAAACGATGGGCGATCGCCTTTCCGTGCTCGACGATGTAGGGGATGATGTCCTTGCCGAAGTCGCGGCTCGAGCCGGGCTCCGCCGCATCGCGACGCAATTGCTCCATCAGGAATTTGGTCTTGAACACATAGATGCCCATCGAGGCCAGCGCGAAATCCGGTTTGTCGGGAATGCCCGGCGGATCGGCGGGCTTTTCGATGAAGGAGATGATAGTGTCCTTGGGATCGACATGCATGACGCCGAAGCCGGTGGCTTCCATGCGCGGCACTTCGAGGCAGCCGACGGTGACATCGGCGCCGGCCTCGACATGCTGGCGCAGCATCATTTCGTAGTCCATCTTGTAGATGTGGTCGCCGGCCAGGATGACCATGTATTCCGGCCCGTAGGCCTCGATGATGTCGATGTTCTGGTACACGGCGTCGGCGGTGCCCTCATACCATTGCGTTTCCGACACACGCTGGCTGGCCGGCAGGATGTCGAAACTCTCGTTGCGCTCGGGCCGCAGGAAGTTCCAGCCGCGCTGCAGATGGCGGATCAGCGAATGCGCCTTGTACTGGGTGGCGACGCCGAGGCGGCGGATACCGGAATTGAGCGCATTGGAGAGCGCGAAATCGATGATGCGGGTCTTGCCGCCGAAATAGACCGCCGGTTTGGCGCGGCGGTCGGTCAGTTCCTTGAGCCGGCTACCACGGCCGCCTGCCAGCACATAAGCCATGGCGTCGCGTGCCAGCGGCTGTGTTCGTTTTATTTCAGCCATTCCTATCCTCCCAGGTTAGATGCTCCAGACATAGCTCAGTCCGGGACGAATTCGAGCATGATCGTCGACAGCGGCGGCAAAAGCATCGTCGCCGAAATCCCTCCCCCTTCCGCCCGAGCCTCGATGACGCCGCTATTGCCCTTGCCGGAACCGCCATAATCCGTGGCATCGGTGTTGATGATCTCGCGCCATTTTCCGGCCTGCGGCAACGGCACGCGGTAATTGTCGCGCGGCACCGGCGTGAAGTTGGAAATGACGGCGACCGGGTTGCCGCCCGGCGCGCTGCGCAGCCAGGCAAAGACCGAGTTCGCGCTGTCGTCGACGATCAGCCAGGAAAAGCCCTCCGGCTCGCAGTCGCGGGCATGCAGCGCGGGGCGCGAGCGGTAGAGATAGTTGAGATCGCGCACCGTCTGCCAGACGCCACGGTGGAACCGGAAATCGAGCAGGTTCCAGTCGAGCGCGCGCGCCTCGCTCCACTCGCGGCGCTGTGCGAACTCCTGGCCCATGAACAACAGCTTCTTGCCAGGATAACCCCACATGAAGGCGTAGTAGGCCCGCAGCGTCGCGAATTTCTGCCAGTCGTCGCCGGCCATCTTGTTGAGCAGCGTGCCTTTGCCGTGCACCACCTCGTCATGGGACAGCGGCAGCACAAAATTCTCGCTGAAAGCGTAGACCAGGCCGAAGGTGATGTCGTTGTGGTGATGCTTGCGGAAGATCGGCTCCTTGGAGAAATACTCCAAAGTGTCATGCATGAAACCCATGTTCCACTTGAAACCGAAGCCCAGTCCGCCTTCATGCACCGGCTGCGAGACTTTCGGCCACGAGGTCGATTCCTCGGCGATGGTCATCACACCTGGATGGTGGCCGTAGACCTCCTTGTTCATCCGCTGCAGGAAGCTGACCGCTTCGAGGTTCTCTCGCCCGCCCTTCTCGTTGGGAATCCATTCACCGGCCTTGCGCGAATAATCGAGATAAAGCATCGAGGCGACCGCATCGACGCGCAGTCCGTCGACGTGATATTTCTCGGCCCAGAACAGCGCATTGTTGACCAGGAACGAAATCACTTCGCGACGGCCGAAATTGTAGATCGCTGTGTTCCAGTCGGGATGGAAGCCCTTGCGCGGATCGGCATGTTCGTAGAGCGCGGTACCGTCGAACTTTGCCAGACCGTGTTCGTCAACCGGGAAATGCGCCGGCACCCAGTCAAGGATGACGCCGATGCCTGCACGGTGGGCGCCGTCGACGAAGCGGGCAAAACCGTCCGGATCGCCAAAGCGGGCAGTCGGCGCATAAAGACCCGTCGTCTGGTAGCCCCAGGACGGGTCATAAGGGTGTTCGGAGATCGGCATGAATTCGATGTGGGTAAAACCGGTCTCGACCACGTAAGGGATCAGCCTGTCGGCGAGCTCATCCCACGACAGGAAGCTGCCGTCGTCGTGAAGCCGCCATGACCCGGCATGGACCTCGTAGATCGATACGGCTTCGCGCCTGTGGTCGGCATTGCGCCAGTAGTTCCGGTGCGCCTCGTCACCCCATTCATGCGCCGGCGGCAGTGCCGTAACCGAGGCGGTGGCCGGGCGCAGTTCGGACTTGAAGGCAAACGGATCGGCTTTGAGCGGCAATCTCACGCCATCCGGCCCGATGATTTCATACTTATACGGGCGGCCAGCGCCGATGTCGGGAATGAACAGCTCCCAGATGCCGGTGTCGCGGCGGATGCGCATGGTATGCCTGCGGCCGTCCCACTCGTTGAAGTCGCCGACCACCGAGACACGCCTTGCATTGGGCGCCCACACCGCAAAATGCACACCCGATGCACCCTCATGGTCGATGAGATGGGCGCCGAGCTTGTCGAACAGCCTGAGATGCGACCCTTCGGCGATGTAATAATCGTCCAGCGGGCCGAGCACGGGACCGAAGGAATATGGATCGGTCAGCCACCAGTCACCGCCGGAATTCCTGGCGTGATAGCGCAGCGGCTGGCGTTTGCGCAGCGACAATTTGCCTTCGAAGAAACCGCGGTCGTCGTGTCTCGACAGCTCGCCGGCCTTCTTGCCGGTCAGCGTATAGGCGGTGACGAACTCGGCATGAGGGACGAAGCAGCGGGCGACAAAGCCCTTTCCCGCCTCATGCACGCCAAGCACGGCAAACGGATCGCCGTGCGTGCCGGCGACAATCGCCGCGACATCGCCGGCTGGCGCCAGTCCGTCCGGCCCGTTTGTCGCAACGGTCGCGCGCGGCTTGCTCATCAGGCAGTGACCCTCCCCGGGCACCAAGTGTATGTTTCTAGTGGAGTTTTGAATTCGACATTCGCCATGCCGCCTTACCCTCCAAGGGATGCGAGGGTCAAATCACTCCACTAGGGCCACATTGTTCGTAGTCTCATGCAATCACATCAGGCGGGCACGTGCCAGATGTCTTTCGCATATTGGCGGATCGTGCGGTCGGACGAGAACCAGCCGACGCGCGCGACATTGCGGATGGCTCTGGCGTACCAGTCCGGGCTGTTGCGCCAGACGGCATCGACGTCGCGCTGGGTGGCGGCGTAGGCATCGAAATCCGCGGCGACCATGAACCAGTCGCTCTGGTAAAGACCGTTGATCAGGTCGCGATAACGGTCCGGATCATCAGGTGAAAAAACCCCGGATGAAACCGCGGCCAGCGCCTGCGCCAATTCAGGCGATCCCTCGATCACAGCGCGCGGATCGTAACCATTGTTGCGCCGCTCGGCGACTTCCTCTGTGGTCAGCCCGAAGATGAAGATGTTGTTGTCGCCCACACATTCCTTGATCTCGACATTGGCGCCGTCGAGCGTGCCGATGGTCAGCGCGCCGTTCAGCGCGAACTTCATGTTGCCGGTGCCGGACGCTTCCATGCCGGCGGTCGATATCTGCTCCGACAGATCGGCGGCCGGCATCATGATCTCGGCCAGGCTGACATTGTAGTTCGGCACGAATACCACTTTCAGCAAGCCGCGTACCGCCGGGTCGCGGTTGATGACTCGGGCGACGTCATTGGCAAGTTTGATGATCAGCTTGGCGTTGTGATAGCTGGGCGCCGCCTTGCCGCCAAAGAATTTGACGCGAGGCATCCAGTCGCGCTCCGGATGCGAGCGGATCTGGTCGTAAAGCGCGACCGCTTCGAGAATGTTCAAGAGCTGGCGCTTGTATTCGTGGATGCGCTTGACCTGGATGTCGAACAGCGCCGACGGGTCGACCTTGATGCCGAGCCGGTCTGCAACGAGATTGGCAAGCCTCGTCTTGTTCGCCCGTTTGACGGCGGCGAACTTGTCGCGGAAGGCGGCGTCCTCGGCAAGAGGATCAAGCCGGTTTATCTCGTCGATGTCGTCGAGGAAGCCGTCGCCAATCGCCTCTCGGGTGAGTGCAGTGAGGCCGGGATTGCACTGTATCAGCCAGCGCCGCGGTGTGATCCCGTTGGTCTTGTTGTTGATGCGATCCGGGTAGAGCCTGTGGAGGTCGGCAAACACCGTCTCCTTCATCAATTCCGTATGCAGTGCCGACACGCCGTTGATAGAGTGCGAGCCGACAAAGGCCAGATTGCCCATACGCACGCGGCGATCGCCATTTTCCTGGATCAGCGAGATGCGGCTGATCTGCTCGTCCGAGAACTGGTCGGAGGCGCGCGCCTCGAGCAGCACCTCGGCGTTGATGGCGTAGACGATCTGCATGTGGCGCGGCAACAGCCGCTCGAACAGCGGCACGGGCCAGCTTTCCAGCGCTTCGGGAAGGAGCGTGTGGTTGGTGTAGCCGAAAGTGCGCTTGGTGATGCTCCAGGCCTGGTCGAAATCCATGCCATGGACATCCATCAACAGGCGCATCAACTCGGGGACGGCGATGGCCGGATGGGTGTCGTTAAGATGGATCGCCGCCTTGTCGGGCAGCGATTGCAGGTCGCCATACTGGCTGAGATGACGCTGGACGATGTCCTGCAGCGAGGCGGTGGAGAAGAAATACTCCTGCCTGAGCCGCAACTCCTGGCCGGCCTTGTGGGAATCGGCCGGGTAAAGGACGCGCGACAACGCATCGGCCTTGTTGCTTTCGGCGAGCGCACCGATGTGATCGCCGGCATTGAACTTGTCGAGCAGGATCGGGTCGACCGGCATGCCGGACCACAGACGCAGCGTGTTGACGCGGTTGGCCCGCCAGCCAACCACTGGCGTATCGTAAGCGACGGCCAGAACATGTTCCGTCGGCTTCCAGACGTGGCGCTCGAGCCTGCCGTCCTTCGACGTGACCGATTCCACCGAGCCGCCGAAGCCGACCTCGAAGGAGCGTTCGCGGCGCTCGAACTCCCAGGGATTGCCGTGATCGAGCCACGTCTCGGGCAGCTCCACCTGCCAGCCGTCATGGACCTCCTGCCGGAACATGCCGTTGGCGTAGCGGATGCCGTAGCCATGCGCGGGTATATTGACGGTCGCCATGCTTTCCATGAAGCAGGCGGCGAGCCGGCCAAGCCCGCCATTACCAAGGGCAGCGTCCGGTTCGAGCGCTGCAATGATGTCGAGGTCGACGCCAAGCGACGAAAGCGCCTCGCGCATATTGTCCATCAGGCCGAGATTGGAGAAGGCATCGCGCATCAGGCGGCCGATGAGGAATTCCAGCGACAGGTAATAGACGCGCTTTTCCTGCTGGGCGTAGGCCTCTTGGGTCGCCTGCATCCAGTGATCGACTATGCGGTCGCGTACAACCTTGATCGAGGCGGTGAGCCAATCGTACTGGGTTGCAACGTTGGTGCCCTTGCCGAGCCTGTATTTGAGGGCTTGCAAGACTTCCTCGGCGAGCGTCTTGGGATCCGGGTTTTTGAGCGTGGGCAGAGGAGCTTCGGTTGTCATCGCGCGCGTCATGCTGCCTCTCGTGACGTTGCCAGGATCATGCGGCTTTCACCATCTCTGCCAATGCTAGTGCATCCCACCGGATGTTCAATCGATTCAGGTGATCGCAAGCCGGGTTGCCCTGCGGCAATTTGGCATTTGGAAACAGCGCATTTGGGACCCTTGGCGATGGGCCTCAAGTTCTTGCTCAAGCCGCCAGCGCCGCTTCCGGCGGCACCTTGGCGCCCGTCATGAAGGCGACCGCGTCGGACATCGTATACTGCTTCGGATCGATGACGCACAGGCGACGGCCGAGCCGGTGAATGTGGATGCGGTCCGCCACCTCGAAGACATGCGGCATGTTGTGTGAAATCAGCACGATCGGCAGGCCTCGCTTCTTCACGTCGAGGATCAGTTCGAGGACGCGGCGGCTCTCTTTGACGCCAAGTGCCGCCGTCGGCTCATCCATGATCACCACCCGGCTGCCAAAGGCGGCGGCGCGCGCCACCGCCACGCCCTGACGCTGGCCGCCGGAAAGCGTTTCCACGGCCTGGCTGATGTTCTGGATGGTCATCAGGCCAAGCTCCGTGAGCTTGTCGCGGGCGCGCTTTTCCATCGCCGGGCGGTCGAGCATGCGCAGCCATTCGCCGAGGAACCCCGGCTTGCGGATCTCCCGGCCGAGGAACATGTTGTCGGCGATGGACAGCGCCGGCGACAGAGCTAGGTTCTGATAGACTGTTTCGATGCCGGCCTCCCGTGCCTCCATCGGCGACTTGAACGCAACGGGCTTGCCTTCAAGTCGTATCTCACCTTCGTCGGGCACGACCGCGCCGGAAATCGCCTTGATAAGCGACGACTTGCCGGCGCCGTTGTCGCCAATGACGGCAAGGATTTCGCCCGGATAGAGGTCGAAATCGGCGTTGTCGAGGGCGGTGACGCGGCCATAGCGCTTGACCAGACCGCGCGCGATGAGGATGGGTTCCTGGGTCATGGCTATGCCGAAACCTTTCTGATCCATTGATCGATCGCCACGGCGCCGATGATCAGCACGCCGGTGAGCAGCACCTTCCACTGCGGATCGGCGCCCAGCATGTTGAGGCCCATCGAGACGACGCCGACGATCATGGCGCCGAACAGCGTGCCGAGGATCGAGCCGCGCCCGCCGAACAGAGAAATACCGCCGATCACCGTCGCGGTGATGGCCTGAAGATTGTAGTCGGTGACAGCGGCGGAAGGAGAGATCGAGCCATTGCGGCCGATGGAGACCCAGGCTGCGAAGGCGGCGATCAGCCCGGCAAGGGCATAGACGGTCATCAGCACCTTCTTCGTCTGGATGCCCGACAGTTTCGCAGCCTCCTGATCGTCGCCGACCGCGTAGACATGGCGGCCCCATGCGGTGTGGTTGAGCACGTACCAGAGGACCAACACGAGAACGACCATGGCAATGACGCCAAGCGTCAGCACCGCCGTGCCGACCTTAAAGCTCAGGGCAAACAGGTGCAGCAGAGGCGCCTGGACGTCGACGTCGGTGTCGCGGATCGTCTCATTGGCCGAATAGATGAAGTTGGTGGCCATGACAATGTTCCAGGTGCCGAGCGTCACGATGAAGGGCGGCAGCTTCATGTAGGCGACCAGCACACCGTTGAGCAGGCCGCACGCGCCACCGGCGAGAAGCCCGATCGCCACCGCGAGCACGGCCGGCATACCGTAGCTGACCGCGCAATTGCCCATGATCACAGCCGAAATCACCATGATCACGCCAATCGACAGGTCGATGCCGGCAGTCAGGATCACCAGCGTCTGTGCGGCGCCCAGAATGCCGACAATGGCGATCTGCTGAAGGATCAGCGTCAGCGTATAGGATGAAAAAAAACGCCCGCCGATGGTGATACCAAAAATAATGATAGCCAGAACCAACACGATAAGCGGCACCGCTGCCGGCGTGGAATGCAGGAAATGCTGGGCACGCTTGACGGCCGATTTATGGTCGTCGAACGCGGCGACGCTTGTGTCGCTGCTCGATAGAACTTTTTCGAATTCTTGTGCTTGAGCCATGTTTCCTCCCCTGGGCTTCGGCCAACCGCCGACGCCATCCACGCCTTCCGGTCTGCCGCCGGCACTATTTGCGTTTAGATCGGCACATCGTCCACCCGGAGCGGCCGGGGATCAAGCCCCGGCCGATCGCGATCTGTTGCCGGTCAGGCCAGGCTCAACCCCAGCACTTGGCGAGGCCTTCCTTGGTGTCGATGGACTTCACACCGTTGGCGGGCTTGTCGGTGACAAGATTGACGCCGGTATCGAAGAAGTTCTTGCCTTCGGTCGGCTTCGGCTTCGTCCCGTGCTTGGCGAAAGTGGCGATCGCCTCGATGCCGAGCGCCGCCATTTGCAGCGGATATTGCTGCGAGGTAGCGCCGATCACGCCTTCGGTCACCGATTTCACGCCGGGGCAGCCACCGTCGACCGAGACGATCAGCACCTGGCTTTCGAGACCGACGGCCTTCAGCGCCTGGTAGGCGCCGACAGCTGCGGGCTCGTTGATTGTGTGGATGACGTTGATGGTGTTATCCTTCTGCAGAAGGTTCTCCATCGCCTTGCGACCACCCTCTTCATTGCCGTTCGTCACGTCGTGGCCAACGATGCGCGGATCGTCCTCGTCGCCGATCTTGTTGGGGTCCTTCACGTCTATGCCGTAGCCCATCATGAAACCCTGGTCGCGCAGCACATCCACCGTGGGCTGCGACGGCGTCAGGTCGAGGAAGCCGATCTTGGCATCCTTGGCCTTATCGCCAAGCGTCGCGGCGGCCCATGCGCCGATCAGCTTGCCGGCTTCCAGATTGTCGGTCGCGAAGGTCGCGTCAGCCGCATCGATCGGATCAAGCGGGGTGTCGAGCGCGATCACCAACAGCCCGGCGTCCCGCGCTTTCTTCACGGTCGGCACGATACCCTTGGTGTCGGACGCGGTGATGAGGATACCCTTGGCCCCGTCGGCGATACAGCTCTCGATTGCAGCCACCTGGCTCTCGCTGTCGCCGTCGATCTTGCCGGCGTAAGTCTTGAGATCGACGCCAAGCTCCTTGGCCTTGGCCGCCGCACCTTCCTTCATCTTGACGAAGAAGGGATTGGTGTCGGTCTTGGTGATCAAGCAGGCGCCGACCCCGGCGGCCGATGCCGTCGACGCAAAGGCCATCAGGCTCAGTCCGGCCGCGGCAAACACGGTGGATTTCAACAGTTTTGACGTGGTCACGATTTTCCTCCCATGGAACCATTTAGGATGCCGGCCAACCGGCATCTGCAGCGCGTCCGACGAAATCTCCCAGTGTCGGCGCCGACCTCAAGAGACACCAGTCCGGCAGCACTGTCAATAATTAAATCACTCTTATTTATTATTGACAACGCAGGATTGTTCACTCACTCTAGACCAAAAGCATTGAGGGGAAACGACGGGAGGAACAGGGTGGAGACCGGCATTACGAGGCACGGCTCGCCCGATGCGGCCGAAAGCCGCCTGCACCGCGGCACCAATCAAAGCGGCATGCGGGACCACAATGAGCGGCTGGTGCTGTCGCTGGTGCGCCAGCACGGCAGCCTGGCCAAATCCGACATCGCACGTATGACCGGCCTTTCGGCGCAGACAGTGTCGGTCATCATGCGCGAGCTGGAGGAGGACGACCTGCTCGTCCGCCAGGCGCCGTTGCGCGGCAAGATCGGCCAGCCCTCGATACCCATGGCGCTCAATCCCGACGGCGCCTATTTCATCGGCCTGAAGATCGGCCGCCGCAGCGCCGAATTGGTGCTGATCGATTTCCTCGGCAGTGTGCGCTCGATGCTGCAGCATTCCTACCGCTATCCGGCGCCGCGCGAAACGGTGGAATTCGTCACAAGCGGCATGAAGAAGATGCGCGGCGAACTCACCCCGGCGCAGGATAAACGCATTGCCGGGCTTGGCATCGCCATGCCGTTCGAATTGTGGAACTGGGCCGACACCGCCGGCGCGCCGCGTGAAATCATGGACGAATGGCGCCATCGCGACATCCGCGCCGATATCCAGGCGCAATGCGAATTTCCAGTCTATCTGCAGAACGACGCCACCTCGGCCTGCGGCGCCGAGCTCGTGTTCGGCCACGCGGCGGGTGCGGCACGCGATTTCGTCTATTTCTATATCGGTGCCTTTGCCGGCGGCGGCATCGTGCTGAACGGCCGGTTGTTTGGTGGCCCAACCGGCAATGCCGGCGCGCTGGGCTCGATGCCGGTGCCAGGGCCGGACGGCAAGCCGACGCAGTTGATCGACGTGGCGTCGATCGCCATGCTGGAAAAGGCGCTCAACGCGCGCGGCATCGAGGCCTCGCATCTGTGGACATCACCGGGGGACTGGGGCGAGATCGGCGCCGAGCTTGACGACTGGATCGCCAGCGCCTCGCAGGCGCTTGCCTATGCCATCGTTTCGGCCTCCTCCGTCATTGACTTCGATGCCGCGGTGATCGACGGATGGATGCCGCTTGCCGTGCGCAGGCGGCTTGTCGATGCCGTTATCCAGGCCATCGGCCGGATCGACGGCGAAGGCCTGAGGCTGCCGGCCGTTCGCGAGGGAACCGTCGGCATCCATGCGCGGGCGCTGGGTGGCGCCAGCCTGCCGCTGTCGGAGCGCTTCCTCATCGGCTCGACCACGATTTCCCGGAGCTTCTGAGCATGCTGATCGGCATCCCGGCGCTGCTCGGCCCCGAGCTTCTGGCGATATTGCGCGCCATGGGCCATGGCGACGAGATCGCCTTGGTCGACGGCAACTACCCGGCCGAGCAGCAGGCACAGCGGCTGGTCCGCGCCGACGGTCATCATCTCGTCCCCGTGCTCGATGCGGTATTGAGCGTATTGCCGGTCGACGACGCCGTGCCGCAGGCGCTGTTTCGCGCCTCGGCCAAAGGCGATCCCCTGCTCGCCGATCCGGTTCACTATGAGATGGAAGCGATCTGCGCCAGGCGTACGCCGGGCCGCAAGGTGGTTGCGCTTGCCGGTGCCGACTTCTATGCACGGGTCAAGGCCGCGCACGCGATCGTCGCGACTAGCGAGCCGCGGCTTTATGCCAACATCATCATTCGCAAGGGCGTGATCTATCCGCCGGAAAGCAAGACTTCATGATCCTCTGCTGCGGCGAAGCCCTGATCGACATGCTGCCGCGGACCACGACGGAGGGCGAGCCGGCCTTTGCCCCCTATGTCGGCGGTGCCGTCTTCAACTCGGCCATTGCGCTAGGCCGGCTCGGCGCGCCCGCTGCCTTTTTCTCCGGCCTGTCGTCGGATCTGTTCGGCGGGCAGTTCAGGGAGGCGCTGGGGAACAGCAAGGTCAGCTCGACCTATGCGCACACTTCGCCGCGGCCGACCACGCTCGCCTTCGTGCGGCTCACCAACGGCCAAGCGACCTACACCTTCTATGACGAGAACACCGCCGGGCGCATGCTGACCATCGAGGACCTGCCGGAACTCGGCAGCGAGATCGAGGCCATGCTGTTCGGCGCCATCAGCCTGATCTCGGAGCCGGCCGGATCGGCCTATGAGGAGTTCATGCGGCGCGAACATGAGCGCCGCGTGATGATGCTCGACCCCAACATCCGGCCAAACTTCATTCCCGACAAGGCCAAGCACCTCAGGCGCATCCGCGGCATGATGGCGATGGCCGACATCGTGAAACTGTCGGACGAGGATTTGAACTGGTTCGGCGAAGCCGGCTCGCATGAAGACGTCGTCCGTAACTGGCTGGATCGCGGCCCAAAGCTGATCGTGGTCACCCACGGCAGCGAAGGCGCGGTCGGTTACAGCAGCCAGCACCGGGTCACCGTCGTGCCGGACAAGGTCGAGGTGGTCGATACGGTCGGAGCCGGCGACACATTCAATGCCGGCATTCTTGCCTCCTTGCATGAACAGGGTCTGCTGTCGAAGACGGCAATCGCCAGTTTGCCGGAAGACGCCATCCACAAGGCGCTGACGCTTGGCGCCAAGGCCGCGGCGGTGACGGTATCGCGGGCCGGCGCCAACCCGCCATGGCGGCATGAAATCGCCTGACCGGCTGGTGCGCAGCCCATGGACTGCTCACCGGCGATCACTTTATGTTTCGTCCAGCCTGGCGGGCGGGGTGCGAAGCCTGTAACAGGCCGGCCGAAGCCCGGATTTCCACGCCTTTAAGAGGCCAGATCGGAAATCAGAGGTAACAGGCTGCGACACTTGAGCAATTCAGGGTTTTTGCCCTGCGGCTTTCTCGGCCGTACCAAGTCTGCTACCAGCGGCCGGTTATCTGACTAAAACCGTTTGAGGCCGACATGCAGTTCATCGATCTTGGCGCGCAGCGCGAACGCATCCGCGACAGGCTGAAAGCGGCAATCGACCGGGTTGTCGACGAAGGCCGCTATATTCTCGGACCGCAGGTCACCGAATTCGAAAACAAGCTCGCCGCCTATATCGGCATCAAGCACGTGGTCGCTTGCGCCAACGGCACCGATGCGCTGCTGCTGCCGCTGTTTGCCGCCGGCATCGGCCCGGGCGACGCGGTGTTCGTGCCGAGCTTCACCTTCGCCGCCACGGCCGAAGTGGTGGCGCTGACCAAGGCCGAACCGGTGTTCGTCGATGTCGATGCCGACAGCTACAATATCGACATCGCCAGCCTCGAGGCGGCAATTGCCATGATCAAGGCGGAGGGCCGGCTGAGGCCGAAGGCAATCATTCCCGTCGACCTGTTCGGCCTCGCCGCCGATTACGAGGCGATCATGGCCATCGCCGATCGCGAAGGCCTGATGGTCATCGAGGATGCGGCGCAGGCGACCGGCGGCTCGGCTGACGGCAAGATGTGCGGCTCGTTCGGCACCGTCGGCTCGACCAGCTTCTATCCGGCAAAGCCGCTCGGCTGCTATGGCGACGGCGGTGCGATGTTCACCAATGACGATGCGCTGGCCGAACAGCTGCGCTCGTTCGCCTTTCACGGAAAGGGCGAAACGCAATATGACAATGTCCGCGTCGGCATCAATTCACGGCTCGACACGCTTCAGGCGGCGATCCTGATAGAGAAGCTGGCCATCCTCGAGGACGAGATGGTGGCGCGGCAAGCGGTCGCCAATCGCTATGCCGAAGGTCTCGGCGATATCGTCAAGGCGGCGCGCAATCTGGGCGGCGGCCGCTCGGCCTGGGCGCAATACGCCATCGAAACGCCGAAACGGGACGGGCTCAAGGCACATCTCGGTGAAAAGGGCATTCCGTCGGTCATCTACTATGTGAAACCGCTGCACAGCCAGATTGCCTATCGCGATTATCCGCGCACGCCGACCGGCCTTGCCGTTTCGGAAGAGCTGCCGAAGCGCATCCTGTGCCTGCCAATGCATCCCTATCTGAGCGAGGCTGACCAGGACCGGATCATCGAAACGATCCGAAACTATATCGGCTCGAATTCGGCGCATGTAGCGGCGGCATAAATTCGAAAGCTTCGAAGCATGGTCGCGGAATACATCGACGAGTTCATCATGTTCTGCGCCGGGTTGTGGATGGCTGGCGTCGGCTTCGGATTTCTCGCGGACCCGTTCCAAGCTCGCCCCGGCCAGCAGCAAGCATGGTGGACCAACTTTGGGACTCGCTTCAAATGGATGGGACCGCTGTTGATCCTCATCGCGATAGCGCTCGCATTCGCGGCACCTTCCTAGGCTGGCGTCCGACGGCAGCTCGGCACGGTCGGCCATCGTTGATCAACAACCGCCGATTCAAGCTTTGCGCGTCAAGGCAGGCGGTCATCGGCACCGATTTTGCGATGCTTTGCTGCGCGCCGCAGCATAGTCTGCACCTGGCTCCCCTTTAGGCTGGTTCTCATGAAGAAGATTGGTTTCCTCTCGTTCGGGCACTGGACGCCCTCGCCGCAATCGCAGACGCGGACGGCATCCGACGCGCTTTTGCAGTCCGTCGAGTTGGCGGTCGCGGCCGAGGAGCTGGGTGCGGACGGCGCGTATTTCCGCGTGCATCACTTCGCCCGCCAGCTCGCCTCGCCCTTCCCGCTGCTGGCGGCGGTCGGCGCAAAGACCAGCCGAATCGAGATCGGCACGGCGGTGATCGACATGCGCTATGAGAACCCGCTCTACATGGCCGAGGACGCCGGCGCCGCCGACCTAATCGCCGGAGGGCGTCTGCAGCTGGGCATCAGCCGAGGCTCGCCGGAGCAGGTGATCGAGGGATGGCGCTACTTCGGCTACGCCCCGCAAGAGGGCGAGAGCGATGCCGACATGGCCCGTAGACACACCGGAGTGCTGCTCAAAGTGTTGCTGGGCAAAGGCTTTGCGCAGCCCAACCCGCGGCCGATGTTTCCCAACCCGCCTGGCCTGCTTCGCGTCGAGCCGCACTCGGAGGGCCTGCGCGAGCGCATCTGGTGGGGCGCCGCCACAAACGCCACCGCCGAATGGGCGGCGAAACTGGGGATGAACCTGCAGAGCTCCACGCTCAAATTCGATGAAGGCGGAAAGCCGTTTCACGTCCAGCAGGCCGAACAGATCCGGGCTTTTCGTGAGGCCTGGAAGGCGGCCGGACACACGCGCGAGCCGCGGGTGTCGGTGAGCCGGAGCATTTTTGCGCTGGTCGACGATCGCGACCGAGCCTATTTCGGCGGCAACCAGAGCGGAGATCATTTCGGTTACATCGAGGCAGACAGACGCGCGGTGTTCGGCCGCTCCTATGCCGCCGAACCGGACGTCCTGATCGAGCAGCTAAAGGGCGACGAAGCCATCGCCGAGGCCGATACGCTGCTGCTTACCGTCCCCAACCAGCTCGGCGTCGAGTACAATGTCCATGCCATCGAGGCGATCCTGACCCATGTCGCTCCAGGCTTGAGTTGGCGCTGACGGGTTGTGTTAAGTAGGAACCTGCCTCTCTGCCCGGCTCAGGAGCCAAACAGGCGGCTATCCCAGTATACGGGTTGATGCAGGCTGGCCGTGATCAGGGAAAACTCCGGATGTGCCGGATTGATCAACACGTTGTTGTCGGGGCGAGCCACGACGCTTGGCACGATCAGGATCGCGCTGCGGCGCTCGACACACCATGTCTCACCGAATTCCTTGCTCACCGTTGCCGGCATCATATCCCATCCGGGCAACGACGGCTGAGAAAAGAGTTCGTAGCTCAGCCCGCGCGGAAGCATGATCTGGACGTAAGGCTGGTTGGGCGGCAGTCTGCCGCTGCCGTGCACCAGCTTTTCCAGCAAGGCCGTTGAATAATGCTCGCTGGTGTAGATCAACGGGCTGCCGGGCGTGTTCCAGCGGCCAGGCGCTATCGTCGAGCCCGTCGCGTCGAAGATCGGATATGTGCCGGCTGGATCGCCGATCCTGAAGCACTGCAGCATGCGATCGAGTATCTGTGCCGTCAAGCAGCGGTGCCGTACTTCAGGCCTGCAAGGATATCGAGCACCAGTTCGGCGCCGATCTCGCTTTGAATGACCACGTCGATCGGGCGTCGGTCTTCCAGCATGGGATGAGACCGAAACAGAAAGTCACGAGCCTCACCTTCGATCTGCCAAACGTCGAGGGCCAGGTTCCATAGGCGCGCCACCCGCGCCACCCGCATGCCCTCTTCCGAAGAGAGTCGGAGAGCACCTCTCTTGCGGCGCTCATAAGTTGCCTTTGGGACGAGGCGATATTTGAATTGCGTATCGGCCGGTGCCAGCAATTGTGAGACGCGTTCAAGCGCACCCAACGGCAATCCGTCTTCGATTCGAGCCATCAGCCCGAATGGCGACCGTGCAGCCGTCTCCTTGGGCGGCAGCCCCAGCACATCGGCTATATTTCCAAATGCCAACATCGCCGCTCTCCATTCATGTGAAGCATTGCATAGCCTCAGGTGAGGCCAAGTGCAAGCATCCCCGTAGTCTCACGGCTGCTTCCCGTCGGCTCGTTTCAGCATCGCAAATGCGCGACTGATCCGTTGCAGGGCTGTGGCGTTGGCCAGCACTGCGTACAGCGCGAACCCACCCGCCAGAATCCAGGGCGAAGCCGCGCCCATCGCGGTCGCGACTCCGTCGGCGGCGAGCAGCACGCAAATGAACACCAGACGTTCCATCCGCTCGAAGAAATCCGGCCAACCGTGGTTTTTCACAGGGATTTCCAGCGCCGTCCGCGCCTTGGCGTAACTGGTGAGGATCCCGCCCGCGAATGCGAACATTGCGATCGCCCACAGATCGGCAACCCAGCCGATAGCCGCAAAGACGGCCAATTCCTGATAGCGGTCGACGACGGCGTCGAAATAGCCACCGGCCTTGGTGCTCATATTTGTCCGGCGGGCGACCGCACCGTCCAGCGCATCGAAGCTGAAGGCAAACGCCAGGCAAAGGCCAAAGGCAAGACTTGAATGATGAAACGCGTAGGCGGCCGAAGACAAAGCCACGAGCACCAGCCCGCTGGCCGTAACCTGGTTCGGCGTCATGCCGATCCCGATCAGCGGAGAGGCGGCCTGCTCCCATAGCGGGTCGATGCGACTTTTCATGAGACCGGCGATCATGGCGGCTCCTCTGATGATGTCGGTTGACGGAGCTTTACCAGCAATTTGCGGGTTTGTTCCACCGTCGCCACCGTTTCGGTTGGCCAATGCGGGCCGAGACCGGGCTCAGCAACGTTCTCAACTTGCCGCAAAAATGATCTCGTTTGGCGAATGGGGCCGGCGGATTAAGGTACTCGCCGAGCTGGCGGCGAAACAGAACTTCCAGTCACTGCGACAGCTGCCCGACAGCATTTTCACGGTTTGGGCGATGCCCTTGTGAGGTGGTGCAAATCGAACAGCAGTCTGGCGGCAGCACCCGAACGATGTGACTATGATCGCTTGCGATCCGTGGGAAGCCGGCCGAAAATCGATGCATAAGTTTCCACCCAAGTTCGCCTACCTGCTCGCGACCTCTGTCGGCGCGGGATTATCTCCAATATGGCCGGGCACGGCCGGCGCAATGGTTGGAGTGGCTGTTGCCGCGGCTCTGATACCCGCATCACCTTGGCTGACGGTGCTTGCCTACGTGGCCCTGTTCGCCGTCGGCGTATGGGCGTCATCGTATGTTATCTCCCGTACCGGGACGGAGGATCCGCAGATCGTCGTCATTGATGAGACCTTCGGCGCGGCCCTAACCCTTTCCATGCTGCCCCTCGATCCGCTCTGGTGGGCAGCAGGCTTCCTTGCTTTCCGGTTTTTCGACGTCGTCAAGCCTTGGCCCATCCGTATCGCACATGACAAGGTAAGGGGTGGGGCCGGTATCATGCTGGACGATGCGGCTGCGGCTGTGGCCGCCGGGGTGCTGCTGCTCCTGCTGAACGGATTGATTGACCATTTGCCGTAATGGCGGCATTCGGCCTCACGGCCAAAGGCCAGCACGATGGTCCATGCTAGTTTAGCGCCACAAGGGGAGGACTGGACTAATGCGAAGCTATAGGATCGCGGCCATTCCAGGCGATGGGATCGGCAAGGAAGTCGTAGCGGCCGGCCTTCGTGCGCTGGCCGCCTGCGCCACGCGCGACGGCGGTTTCAGTCTCGAGGTGCAGCATTTCGACTGGGGCTCGGACTACTACAAGTTCAACGGCGTGATGATGCCCAAGGACGGCACCGAGCGGCTGAAGGCCTTCGATGCGATCTATTTCGGCGCTGTCGGCGCGCCAGACGTGCCCGACCATCTGACGCTTTGGGGGTTGCGGCTCGCGATCTGCCAGCCCTTCGACCAGTACGCCAATGTCCGCCCGACCCGCATCCTGCCCGGTATCGAGAGCCCGCTTCGCGGCGTCACGGCAGGGGATCTCGACTGGGTCATCGTTCGGGAGAATTCGGAAGGCGAATACGCCGGCCAGGGCGGGCGCTCGCATCTCGGCCTGCCTGAGGAAATCGCGACCGAGGTCTCGATCTTCACCCGCGCCGGCGTGACGCGCATCATGCGCTTCGCCTTCGAGATGGCGCGGTCGCGGCCGCGAAAGCTGTTGACCGTGGTCACCAAGTCGAACGCCCAGCGTCACGGCATGGTGCTCTGGGACGACATCGCCCGTGAGGTCGCGGCCGATTTTCCTGATGTCGCATGGGACAAAATGCTGGTCGACGCGATGACAGTGCGCATGACGCTCAATCCGCGCTCGCTCGACACAATCGTCGCGACCAATCTTCACGCCGATATCCTGTCGGATCTTGCGGCCGCACTTGCCGGATCGATCGGCATTGCGCCGACTGCGAACCTCAACCCCGCGCGGCGGTTTCCGTCGATGTTCGAGCCGATCCACGGCTCGGCCTTCGACATCACCGGCAAGGGCATCGCCAATCCGGTCGGCACGTTCTGGTCGGCGGTGATGATGCTGGAGCATCTTGGCGAGCCGGCTGCCGCGGCGCGCCTGATGCGCGCCATCGAGCGCGTGACGGCGGACGCCTCACTGCACACGCCCGATCTCGGCGGAAGTGCCACCACCGATAAGGTCACCGAAGCGGTGTGCGCGGCCCTACTCGGCGACAACGAGTAGGAAAGGAGCAAGCGCCTGGCATCGTTGTCATTCCCAGTGATGGCATCGGCAAGCAAGTCATGCCCGAAGGCGGGAGGCATCCGCACTCGCCGCCGCTCACCGATGATGTTCGTGCGCCTCCGTGCGGAAACCGAGCCCATCAAGTGTTTCGATCAGCACCTGTACAGGATCAGGCACACCGTGCGTTGACCGCCACGCGACAAATCCGTCCGGTCTGACCAAGGCGGAACCGCCGCTTTTAACCCCGAGCACGGAAGGCCACCGATGGTCCAAGTCAAGCAGATCCCCATTCGCACCCAACGAGTGGCACGTCAGCGGCATCCCGAGGCGCTGGCTTACGGAGTCAGCGGCCTGACACCATGCTTCGTCGGCGCAGAGGAGAAGAAGATCGCGGTCGCACAAATCGAGACTCGAAATCCGCTGGCCGGCACGCCCGACCGCGAAATGCGGCAAACGCGTGCCGGGGCGGCCCGACAGCTCCGTGGATTTTTGGAATGGGTGATCGTCCGGTGTGGATTCCAGAGCCACGATGCCTGCAGCGTAGCGTTGGCCAAATACCACGTCGTAATCCTCGACGATCGCAACAGGAGGAGGCAACCGCTTCGACGGATCGTCGAACCATTTCTGTAGGCGGGCGAGCGCTTGCGCCAACGTAGCCTCGATGACCGGCCGGCGCTCCATGTCATAGCTATCCAGCAACGAGGGATCGGCATGCCCGCGTGCTACCATCGCAAGCTTCCAGGCAAGGTTATGGGCGTCGTGGATACCTGAATTGCCACCGAAAGCGCCTGTTGGGGGCATCACATGTGCGGCATCCCCCACAAGAAACGCGCGGCCTCGGCGGAATTGGCGCGCTGTGAGGGCGGCCACTTCCCAGGAGCGCGCATCGACAAGCCTCGTCGTGATGTCCGGCCGGCCCGCACCTCGTATGATCAGTTCCCTGCACTTGGCTTCATCAAAATCCTGTGGTTTCTCGCCCTTTTCGGGAAAGTACTGGAGCGCCAGAAGCCATCGTCCACCCTGTCTGGGCGTGAAGGTCCCGTTGAGGTCCGTCACGAAGCACGACGTGAAGCGCTTGCCGCCTATCGTCGGAGGCATGTCCGTGTCAAAGACGACATTCATCCAGTGCTGAAGGCCGCCTGCCCCGCTGCGGCTGATCTCCAGCCTCTCTCGCAGGGAACCGTTCGCACCGTCCGCGACGATCAGATAGTCGGCCGAGATGACCTCCTTTGCGCAGGTCGCGATATCGCGAATTTCCGCGCGGACGACGGTCTCGTCCTGATCGAAAGTCACCAGCTCCGTGCTGAAACGCACGTCTGCACCGTTCCGCTCGGCGTAGCGGCGCAGAATCGGTTCCAGGACGTGCTGATCACACGTCGCTGGTTGCGTGGGGCTGAGGGCACTTGCATCCGGCCACGCCGGTCCGCCCCATTGAATCTGCGGATCGGCGAGATTCCTGGCGCGCGCAATAGCGCCTGCCTGCTGGTTCCCCGTCCGATTTGTACGAATCTCCTCCTCGAGGCCGAGGCTTCGGAATATCTCCATGCTGCGCGGGGAGATGCCGGCAAACTTGTACTGGATTGACGTGTCGGGATGACGCTCGACGAGGACACACGCAATGTCGTTGTGAGCCAAAAGGGCGGCCGCCGTCAGACCGTTCAGGCCGCCTCCGACGACGAGAACCGTGGTATTGGTCATCTCGGATCTCCTCTCATTGCTTTGACCACAAAAACATTTTGATTGATCAAATCATATGATTGGTCCAAGTATGTGTCAAGACATGAAGGAGCGTGGAATGAGACCGAGCCAAGATCGCTTGCAGCACGCCACCGAGGCATGGCGCCTGATGTTTGATTTCCTGATGCGGTCCGCGCCGGACCGGTTGGCGATCCAGCAGAAATTGGGCCTGACGCCCAACGACTCCCGCGCCCTCTTCACGCTCGACAAAGATGCGGGCAAGCCGATCGGCGCATTGGCTGCTCAATGGCAGTGCGATCCATCGACGGCGACCTGGCTGGTCGACCGGCTTGAGCAGGCGGGGCTCGCCGAACGGATTCCGTCGCCAGGCGATCGCCGTGTGAAGCTTGTCAAGCTCACACCCAAAGGTGCCGCAACCATCAAGGAATTGATGAAGGAATATCACAAACCCCCGCCCGAGATACTTGCGCTTCCACGCGCTGATCTGGATCAGTTGATCGGCCTCGTAAGAAAGTTACAGGCTGGCAAATCCGTGAGTTGATCCTATCCCGGAAAGGCACTGGCTAGGATCGGGTAGCCCCGCGTCACACTTTCCATGCTGCCGCTCGAGCCGCTCTGGTGGTCGGCAGGTTCCTTGCTTTCCGGTTTTTTTGATGTGGTCAAACCTTGGCCCATCCTATCGCGCATGAGAAGGTAAGGGGTGGGTTCGGCATCATCTGGACGACGCAGCGGCGGCCGTGGCCGCCTGGATGCTGCTGCTGCTGAAGAAGACCATTTGAGCGTTGTCGCAATGGCGACATCAGTCTCGTTGCGTCTCTACTTTCAGCATCACGCCTCTTCCAGTCTGCGTACACGAGCCCTGACCCCATTGCCGATGGCATCAGCGACTTCCGCAGGAAAATCCTTTGGGAGCGATGCAGAAACCAGTTCGACCGCCGCTAGCGCCTGTTGGCGCAGCTCATCAAAGATCGCCTTGACGGGTTTCGGACCGATCCCTGCTTTGGCGGCGGTCTGGATAAAATGGCGTGGCATGACGCTGTCGACGAGGTAGTGGCGTGTGTCACCAATAGCCATCGCCAGTTTCATTTTGTTGCGCTTGATCTGTCCCGCATCAAGGCTGGGCTGCGCTGAAATCACATCATAGAGCGGCGTTATGCGGAACCGGCCGCCGGGGGAAAGAAAGACGCTAAAATTCTTGGCGTGCCCATCTGTGGCGCCGAGAAGCCAAAAGGCAACCACGGCCTTTAAAACCGCAGCCTGGTCTACCTCCGGTTGGTCGCTTCCCTTCATCAAATTGAGGATAGCCGGAACGCCAGGCCCGCCGTCGGATTCGTATTTCAGTGACGGCGGCACAGAAAGGGCCTGGCAGCAGTCTTCCTGGGGCAAACGCAGGAGACGATTGTCACTGGTCCATCGGCGATCGAACCGCTCGACCGCGAGCACGCGATTGCCTTCGAACTCCTCGATTGCGACGACGGCGCTCGGGAGCCCTAGGGCGGTTGTCAGCTTGAGGCAGAAAAATTCGTTCTCGACGCTGAAGGAAAGATCGATGCCATTTGGCAACCGTCCAATCTGTGGTTTGAGGATGTGCGTCGTGGCAGTCGTCGCCAGCGGCTTGTACCAACGTCCTTTCCAGAACAAGAGCGCAGTCTTTTCCTGAGCGCCAGCGATCGAGATCCGGAAGTCCTCGTCCTCGCCAAGCCCAAGGGGAGCCGATGCCAGATCGAGGAGAAGACGAGCAATCTCGGTATCGTCAACGGGTTTGCCGTTGACAATACCGGCGGGGCCTGGCTCGACACCATCCGGCAGGAATTGCAATGCGCCGACACAATCGCGCCCGACAGCGGCAAGCAGGTCGTAAGCGTCTATTCCTTGAGCATGAACACGCTCCGCCATACGGCGGCGAATGGGGACGTTGTCGGGCAGGAGATTGTCGAAGACGGCGATGACGGGCGCACCGATATAACGATCTTCACGCAGAGGCAGTGATAGCGAGACGGGCAGCGCGTGCTCCCAAGCAAGCCAGGACGGATCGTACTGAAAATCGATCGCGCCGCTGGATTGTCTATTCAGCCGCCCGACGAGACGGCTGTTCAAGAAGACATTTAGCGGGATGTGCTGCCGCGGACGAGCCATCAGAAGATGTCCTCGATCTCAGCCGGCTTTGCCTTGGTACGAGGGCGGACGACGAATTCGAGGTCGAGCGCTGCGAGAATATCGCAAAGCGTTCCGAGCTGGGTCCCAGGCGCGCCACTCTCGACGGCCGAGATGGTCGCCTGACGCAGCATCGTTTGGTCCCCGACATTGGTCTGGTTGAGGCGGAGCTTGCGACGCTGCCGGCGGACGGCATCTCCAATTTGCTTGGGTGTTCGGGCGATTTGGTCCACAGCATACCTCTCTAGCCATGGTATTATACGCTCGCGCAGATAAATTTCAATATACGCTTTTCCGTATCGAATTTTGTATACTTTGAAGCGTATAAGCAGCAATATGGTCGGCGTATGATCTTCGATCCGCATGGACCGTCACCGCCATGCTTTCAGCTTGTCCGGCCGCCGCCGGCCAATGTGACCGAAGCGAATAGCCGGCATGCTCATAAAGCTCCAAGGCAAAGTGAGGTCAGTCCTAGCAGACTGCGGCAACGGATCGGTTTTTCAAACGGATCTTGCGGCACTCACCCAATCGAGGCGTGCGGCAGGGACAAGGCCATAATTGTAAAAATTGATGCCGTCGACATCCGGCGCCATCGCAGCTTTGACCTTGGCGGTGAGGATGTCGGGGCCGGCCATTTCCGGATAGAACAGCCGGTAGCCGGCGCCGAGGAACTTTTTCACGCCAAGGGCTGCGCGTCCGGCCGCCATCAGGCTGGCGACATCGCCGGGCTGCATGTCGTAGGCACACAGGATTGCCCCGTCACAGACCTTGCCGAGCGCCGCGAGATCGCAGCCGCCAAGCCAACCGTCTTTCAAATCGATGATGACAACGCGGGTCGCCGGATTGGCCACCTCGCGCAGTTCGGCGACCAGGCTGGTCACCGGTTCGAACCGCCACAGCAGGTAGCCATGGAGTTCCGGCCATGGCAAAAAAGTGTCGAGGCCGCTCCCCGGAAAGTCTGGAAAGCGCCGTTCGGGCACGGCGCGCTCGCAGGTCTCGACGATCCATTGCCCGACGAGCTTGCGCGCTACTTCGCCGTCGACGCCGGCCTCGGCCGCGCGCGCAAGGCAGGACGGGCAGAAACATATCGACAACAGAAAATCGTCTTCCGGCATCAGCCCGACACCGTCTTTCTCATGATGGTATTCGTGGGCGAAGCCCATGAATGACGGGCTTTCAAGCTCGATCCGGTCCGGCCTGTAGCTGTGCGAGATATCGGCGATCAGCGCGCGGACATAAGCGCGCGCTTCCGGATGTGATGGGCAGAGATTGTAGTAGTTGGCATCGCCGAAGGCGTTGCGGGTTACGGCCTGCGGATGAAGCATGCCGAGCCGGGTGTTGTGCAAGCAGACCGTCCAACACGAAACGCCCAGCCCGCCCACCTCGCGCCGGCGGACAAGGTCGCCAAGCACATCGCCGCCTTCCATGATCACCTTCGCCACCTTGGGCTGGATGGCTAGGTCGGCCCAGTGTGCCGCATCTGGCTTGAAATAGATGGTTCCGTCTTCCGGAAAATAGGCTTTCCGGCGCGGGCTGCGCGGCTGCAGAAACCGGCCAGCGTGATACGAAGTCGCCAGACTGATCATGTTGAGCCCGGCACGCTCGACAAGATCGCGCTCGACCATCTCCAAGCCCAGATCCTGGACATCCCAAGGATAGGTCCACATCGACAGTTGCATCCGGTTATCCTCAGTCTTGATCCTGATATGGGCGTATGGTCGGGAGGGCTTCTTATCAGTCGACCGGCTCGGCGACCTGCATGAGGCAGTCTCCCGCCTCGCACATCGTGTGCAGCCGGCGCGAAAGCACAATGCCGCTTTCGAGGAAGTGCAGGGCTTGCTCGGCGAGGTCGAGTCGTTCGAGGTCGTGGTACCAGCCCGCCAGTTGGCCTGAAGTCACGCTGTCGCCCAGCCTGACTGCCGGCTCGAACCAACCACGGCTTGTGGCATAAAGGCCCTGACTGTGCCGAGACAACGAAAGAAGCCGCGTCGGCGCCGAAGGTCCGGTTGCCGGTGCAAGAACCGGCGCCTCAACCACTCCCAAGGCGGCCATCAGGGCGTCGAGTGCGCGGGCGGTAATCTCCATCGTATCGACCGTGACAGTGCCACCGCCGCCGAACTCTCCGCTGACGCCGATGGCGCCGGCCCGGCGCGCCGCACCCATGGAGGTCGGTGAGGCCTGGCCGTTGTCGGCCACGAACCCATAGGGCATGCTGAGCGTCCGCATTAGCTCCACACCGCGCCGGTGCCGGTCGGGATCGGTATTGTGCTCGACAAGCGCGGTCGGCAGATGCTCCATCGAGGTGCCGCCAGAATGAATGTCGAAGATGACGTCGTGGCGGGGAAACAGTTCCATCTCCAGGAAATTGGCAAGCCGGCTTGTTGGCGTGCCTGACGGGTCGCCCGGAAAGGCGCGGTTGAGATTGCCGCCGTCGAGTGGCGAGCAGCGCTTTGCGGCGATCACCGCCGGCACGTTCGCCATCGGCAGGATGGTGACGCGACCCTTGATCTGCTTGGGATCGAGCCGGCGCACCAGCTTTGCCAACGACAGCTCGCCTTCATATTCGTCGCCGTGATTGCCGGCCATCAGAAGCACCGACGGGCCTTCGCCGTTGCGGACAAGGCAGATCGGGACCTTGACCTGGAAATAGGGCGAACGGTCGATCGAAAACGGAATGCTGAGATGGCCGAGTGTCTTGCCGTCCCGGTCGAAGTCGAGCGTATGGCTGAGGCCGGTGTGCATGGCGGCGGCTCAGATAGCTGCGATCGCAGTGACCTCTATGCGGAGATCGGGATCGGCGAGACGCGCCTCGACACAGGCGCGCGCCGGCAGGCGCGCAGGATCCACCCAGGCATCGTAGATGCTGTTCATGGCATCGAAGTCGGCGATCTGCGGCAGGAAGATGTTGATCGCCACTAGCCTCGACTTGCTGCTGCCGGCCTCAACAAGGAGCGCCTCGACCTTGGAGAGCACGTCGCTCGTCTGACCCTCGATGCCGGCCTTGCGGTCGTCTGCCACCTGGCCTGCGATGTGCACGAGGCCGCCATAGACGACCGCCTGAGACATGCGGGAGCCGGACTGGAAGTACTTGATCATATCAGATCCTTTCGAGGTTCTCTTTTTTGGAAGTGGCCGCGATATCTGCTCAGCCGAAATAGGTAGGAAAGGCGTGGCGGACATACCCGGCCGCGTCGGCGCCGAAGATCACGCGATAGCGATCGAGGCAGGTGCAGGGGTGCGAGATGCCGAATTCAACGACGTCACCAACGGCAATATTGTCGCCCGACGCAATTGTCAGGAAGGCGTGCTGGTCGTTGAGCTTGAAGACCTCGGCACGCGCTTTCGGCAGCTGCTTGCCGGCACGAAAGATGGTCACGACCTTCGGAAAGCCCTGGTCGAACGACACGTCGCGCATGCCCATACCGCAGATAGCAAGGCCGGGCTCCGGCCGCGACAGTACCTCGGCCCAAAGACGTAAAGCCGGATGGAAGGAATTTCGTGCGGAAGCACTGACGCCGCCGATCGCAAAACCGTCGCGGGCATCGAGTGCGCCGAGCGACCTGTCGTAGACGCCATGGTCGTGAAAGAAGATGGCGCCGCTGCGCAGCACCAACGTGGCATTGCCGTCCCTGGAGACGAGGGGCGAAAGCGCTGCGACCACCTTGTCGAAGTACACCGAGCCGCCGGCGGTGGCGATCAGCGGGGTGTCGCCGCCGACGCGGGCGCGGAGCCGCAGGAACATATCGGCTGTCATTGCCAACAGCGCGGATATCGCCTCATCGGTACGGCCAGGATCGGCTTGCGCCGCGGCACCTTCGTAGGCTGCGACGCCGGCGATCAGCAGCCGCCCTCCGGCAGCTACAACCGCGTCGGCGATCGCCTCGGCTTCGCCGGTGGTCCGGGCGCCTGCCCTCCCCGCACCAAGTTCCACGAGCACGCGCAATGGCGGCAGCGTCGCATTGGCGCGCCAAGCTTCAGCAAGCGCATTCACGGCGTCGAAAGAGTCGGCAAAAACGTAGAACTCGGCGCTTGGCCAGGCGCCGACAAGGACAGCAAGTCGGTTCGCACCACCTGGTCCGCCGACCTCGTTGGCGATGATCAGCCGAGAGAGCCCGGATCTGAGCATCACTGTGGCCTGCCTTATGTCGGCGACGGTCGTGCCCCATGCTCCGGCCTCGACCAGGGACCGGGCAAGGTCCGGCGCCATCGGGGTCTTGGCATGCGGGGCGATCACGGCGCCCTGTTCTCGCGCATACCCCAAGAACAGGTCACGATTGGCGATGAAGGCCTCCTCGTCGAGGGTCAACACCGGCAACGACATACGTCCATGCGCTGGATGCCAGCGCTCAGATGCGACAAAGCTGCTGTCCAGGCCGAGGGTGCCAGGCGGAACGCCGCGGATACGATCGTCGAGCAGGAAATTTTCACGGGTCGCGAGCGACAGTACGGGTGAGTTTTCGGTCATCCGATGCTAGTCCTTTCGCTTTCGCAGGATGAAGTCCGGATCGATTTCCGATGCCGGCCACACCATGAGAGAGATGCGTGCCAAAGCGTTACTGCGGACCGATCATCGATGCCCACCATCACCTGTGGGATCTCGGCCTCGGCCGCCATCCCTGGCTCGCGCCCACGGCTGGCGAACGCGGCGGTCTGGGCGAGCTTGGCCCCTTGCGGCGAAACTACCTTCCTGAAGATTATTTGCGCGACGCCGGCCAGCACAGTGTCGTCGCCACCGTCCATATTGAAGCCGGTTGGGCCGGGGATGACTGCGTGGGTGAAACGCGGTGGCTTGAAACCCTCGACAAGTCGCGCGGCGTGGCCGCCCGTTACGTCGTTCACGTACCTCTGGCGAACCGCCAAGCGCCGGCGCTGGTCCAGGCGCAGGCGGCATTCGACCGTGTCGTCGGCGTACGCGACATACTGAGCTGGGATCCTGATCCCGCCCGTCGTTTTGCCGCCCGCGACGGCATCATGGACGATCCGGCCTGGCGTGCCGGCCTGTCCCTGCTTGGGCGCCGCCGGCTGGTTTTCGACCTGATGGTGTTTCCGCGCCAGCTCACCGGCGCGGCGCGCCTCGCAGCGGCATTTCCAGACCAGCTCTTTGTTCTCAACCATTGCGGCAGCCCGATCGATCGCGATGCGGACGGAATGCGGGTGTGGCGCGAGGGGCTGCGGCTTTTGTCGGAGCGCGAGAACGTCGCCATCAAGATATCGGATCTGGTCGCCTACGATCATGATTGGACGCTCGACAGCCTAAGGTCGGTTGTCATGCATTGCATCGACTGTTTCGGTACGCGGCGCGCGATGTTCGGCAGCGACTTTCCGGTCGCCGGCCTGCATGCATCGTTCGATGCGGTGTATGACAGCTTCAAGGCCATTGCAGGAGAGCTTTCCGCGGACGAGCAGACGGCACTGTTCTACGGCAATGCACGGCGCATTTATCGGCTGGACGATATGTCATCGGCGGGCCTGCTCTCTGCCTGAGAGAAGCAGCAGCCCCAGGATCAGCGACCCGAACAGGATACTGCGCCAGCCAGGCGATGCGTTGACCACGGTGATCAGCGCCGTGATCGTAACCAGCAGGATGGCGCCGGGGATGGTGCCGGCATAGGTGCCAAGCCCGCCGAGGATCGAGGTGCCGCCAAGCACCACGGCGGCAATCGAGGCGAGCAGATAAGGATCGCCGATACCGACATAGCCTTGTCCGTTCATGCCGAGGACCAACACACCGGCAAGTCCCGCACAGAAGCCGCTGATGCCGTAGACCGCCAGCGTGGTCGAGGCGACGGGAACCCCGGACAGCGCCGCGGCGAGCGGATTGGCGCCCATCGCGAATATCCGGGCGCCAAGGGATGTCGCATGCATCGTGGTCAGAACGATCACTGAAATGACCACCCACAAAAGCACGCCTGCCGGAATACCGACCGGCCGCGCATTGCCGAGCCAGCGGACCAGCGGGTTCTCGGCGGTCACGGCACTGCCGCCGGCGATGATGATCAGCAGACCTTGCAGGAATGTCGCCATCGCCAGCGTCATGATCATTGGATGAACGCGCAACAGCGCCACGCCCAGCCCGTTCACCAGACCGATTGCGCTCGTCAACGTGAGAACTGCAAGAACGGCGGTGAGCCCTGTCGGATCCGCCTGCCATGAAAGCAGCGGCAGGCTGACAGCGCTAACCGTGACGATCGCCGCGACGGAAAGGTCGATTCCGCCGGCAATCACCACGAAAGTTTGGCCCGCCGCGACCAGGCCGACCACCGCGCCCAATTCAACCAAATAGCGCAAATGCCCATAAGCGCCGAAGCCAGGTGAAGCGAAGCTCGCCGCGATCCATACCGCCGCAACTATAGCGATCGTAAGGAAGGGCCGGCTGCGCAAAATCGTCACGGCGCGCCTGCCGCTCACACTGACTTTCCGTGCTGTCATTGCTGCACCTTGCGGAATTGCGGGATGGCGACCGCCCCGATGATGATGAGGCCCTGGGCGACATATTGGGCGACCGGCGTGAAGCCGAGGAAGAACATGACACTGATCATCAGGCTGAGCAGCAGGCTGCCCGCAAGAGCGCCGCGCATGGTACCTTGGCCGCCAAGGAAACCGATGCCGCCGAGCACTGCGGCGGCTATGGAATTCAGCGTGAACGCCGTGCCGATGACTGGATCGCCCGAACCGGTTTGCGCGGCGATGAACAGGCCGGCGCCTGTGCAAAGCAGGCCGCTAATCGCGTAGGCGGCGATCCGGGCACCGTCGACCGGCACGCTGGAGCGGTAGGCGCCGACGGGATTTTCGCCTGCAGCATAGATGCTCAAACCAAGCGGCGTGGCGAGATAGAGTTTCCACAAAACCACGATGAGTACCAGCAGCACGAATGCCGCCGGCGTGTTGCCGGCAAGCAGGTCCGACAGCCACTCGGGTATGGCGCCCCCCGGCCTCGGCAGGATGAGCAGGGCAGCGCCGCCGATAATGAAGGAGCCAGCCAGCGTCACCACGATCGCCGGCAACCGAAGTTTCACGACGATGAACCCGATCGCGGCACCGATGCCGAGACCGGTCAGCGCCACCGCAGCGGCACCGCCGGCTACGCCCAGCGGTCCAGTCATCGTCGTCGCAGCGATCACTGCGCCCAGGCTGACCATGGCGCCGATGGCCAGGCTTATGCCGCCGGTGAGCATGAGGATCGCCTGGGCCATGGCGACCAGCGCCAGCGGAAACCAGCTCTGGGTGAATTTGGCGAAACCGGACGCTGTCAAGAGGCCGGGAAACAGGAAACCGTAAGCAATGACGAACGCCAGGACCACAGCGAACAGGCTGCGCACGCCGACATTGCGGCGCAGCTGAACCGGCCAGTAGAGCGCGCCGGCTTGGCTTGAGGATGCGACCGCGCTCATGCCGCAACTTTCTGCTGTTCGGCGCCCATTGCGGCGGAAACGATGGCTTCCTCGCTCAGTGCCTCGCGCTCGAGCATGGCCACGATGCGGCCTTCGCGGACCACGCCGACACGGTCGCAAAGGTGCACCAGTTCGGGTGTGTCGGAACTGAGCAGCACGATCGCCTTGCCGGCGGCGGCGAGTTTGCGAAGCATCATGTAGATCTCACGCTTGGTCTCGACATCGACGCCGCGCGTCGGGTCGTTGAGGAGAAGCACAAGCGGCTCGTGTGGCATCCATTTCGCCAGCGCGACCTTCTGCTGGTTGCCACCTGAGAGTGCCTGTGCCGGGCGGTCGAGGTCGCCCTTGATGGCAAGCTGGGCGGCGAGACCCCTTGCCATATCGCGCTCGGCACGCCGACTGCGCAGCTTCAGCGCCGGCAGCCTTGCGAAGGCGGGCAGCATCATATTGGTGATGATGGGATGGATCAGGTGCAGGCCTTCGCGCTTGCGGTCAGCCGGGACATAAGCGAGGCCGAGCGCATTGGCGTTCGGCACGCCGCCGGGCAAACCCGAAACACCGTTTACGGTCGCGGATACCGTCCTGGCGGGGATCGCGCCGTAGAGGCCAAGCAGCAGATCTTCCTGCCCCTGCCCGACCAGGCCGCCAATGCCAAGCACCTCGCCCGTCCTGATGTCGAGATCGACGTCGCGCATCAGGCCGGCCGAAAATTTACGAACCGAGATGGCGTCGGCCGGCGATGGCGAAGGCCGCCATCGTGGAAAGAGATCGCCGGGGTCGCGGCCGACCATCAGCCGTACCAGCCCGGCGGCATCGGTTCCTTCCAGCGAGCAGTCCGCCGTGCAGGTCCCGTCCTTGAGCACGGTGACATGCTTGCACAGCGCCATCACCTCGTTCAGTCGGTGTGAGATGTAGAGAATAGCGATGCCCTCGCCCCGAAGCCTCTCCAGCAGGTCGGTGAGGATTTTTGTCTCAGTTGCCGATAGCGATGAGGTGGGTTCGTCGAGAATGAGCACGCGCGGCCGGCGGTAAAGCGCCTTGGCGATCTCCACCATCTGCCGGCGGCCGAGGGACAGGTGCCCCACCGGCGCAGACAGCGGTTCGTAAAGCCCGACAAGATCGCATGCGGCCCTGGCCCGGACGGCAAGCTCGTTGTAGTCGATCAAGCCGAACCGCTTGGGATAGGCACCGAGCCCGATGTTTTCGGCAATGGACAAGCTGGTCGTCAGGCTGAGTTCCTGCTGGACAACGGCGATTCCGGCCTGTCGCGCATTAGCGGGGGTCATGCGCGAGACCGGGCGCCCATCGACCTCGATCGCCCCGCCGTCCGGGCGCAAGGCGCCGGACAAAAGGTTGATCAGTGTCGACTTACCTGCGCCGTTCTCGCCCAGCAGTGCATGCACGCGGCCGGGCTGGAGAGCGATTGAAACGTTGCGCAGAACGGGGTTGCCGAAAAAGGACTTCGACACCCCCTGCGCGGCGAGAAGCGGAGCCGTGGTTGTCAATGCTACAACCCTTCAGGCTTATTTTTGGGCCAGCAGCTTCTTGAATAGATCCTCATCGTACGGCGAATAGATGTAACCGTCAGCCGGGAAATCCTTCGCCCGGGCGAGGTATTCGTCGATGTTGGAATTGTCGATCACCGGCAACGGGATCTTGACGAAAGCCGGCACATCCTCGCCCTCCAGTGCCTGGACGGCGGTGTAGGTGGCGAAGGCGCCGAGCCAGTTCGGCTGCATCGTCGCCCAGCTCTTCAGGCCCTTTTCCTTCCACAGTTCGAGAAACTGGCGCGCATTCTCGCCGGTGATCGGCACCTGGTCGCGGCCCTGCTTGTCGAGCGCGAGCACGGCGCCCGCCGACAACGCGCCGCCCAGCGACAGGATGCCGTCGATTTCGGGGTTGGCGAAAAGCAGGCTGGTGACGGCCTCCTGGGCGGGCGCGACATTGTAGGGCGTGTTCGTCTCGGCAAGCACCTTCACATCGGGATGGGCCTTAAGCTCGGCATCGGCGCCTTTGCGCCGGTCGTCGCTGACCGAAACGCCGGCTGGGCCATTGAGGATGAGGATCTTGCCCTTGCCGCCGATGGCGTCGATCAGGAACTTGGCCGCCTGATCGCCCCACTGTGAGGAATCGGTGTTGACCTTGGCGGTCACCTGGTCGGTATCGACGAGGCTGTCGAAGTTGATGATGGCGATGCCTTTGGCGCAGGCGTCCGCCAGCACGCGCGCCGGCGCGGTCGACGAACCAGCGATCAAGATGATGGCATCGACATCGGAATCGATCATCGACTGGATCTGCTGAATCTGGACGTTGGCGTCGCCCTGGGCATCGGTCACGACGAGTTTGTCGACCAAGCCTTGCTTCTTCAAAGTCTCGACTTCGGCTTCGATCGTGCCCTGTGTCTGCTTCATCCAGGTCGGCACTGAATAGATATTGGCCCAGCCGATCGTATATGGCGCTTTGCGATCGCCCTTGATGCATTTAGCGGCGGCGTTGGCCTGCGAACCGGCGCCGAGGCTGAGGAGGAGGCCGAGGCAAAGGGCACTGGCGGACGCGAAAAACGATGATTTCGTCATGATTGTTCCCTTCTGAAGTTATGCCTGGACGTGCGGGATCGGGACGAGAGAACCCGCCGGTTGCCGCATCGGAAACCGCCCGTTTTTCTCGTCAGGACTTTCTGCGCCTGGCTCGTTATTGTCCGATATTTCAGACAGTAGGCCTGTATATCGGACAAACGGGATGCTAGACTGAGCCTTGACATCTTTCAAGCGTCTTGAGACGAGGGCCGAATGATTTTTGCGCGGGTGCGGCCTACATGAGCGATGGCGTCACTGGTCTAATTGAAACGGAAGCCGGCGCCGAGCCGCGCAATGGCGAACGGCGTCGCGGGATCGACCGCGTCATCATGCTACTGGAGGCCCTTCTGCGGCACCGCGCGCCGATGCGCGTCGGCGACATCGCCAAGATGATCGGCGCGCCGCGTTCAACCACTTATGAAATCGTCAACAGCCTGCTGGAAGCCGAAATGCTCGAAAATGTCGGGACGGAAGGCTATGTCTATTTCGGAAAGGCGATGCATCTGTTCGGCTGGGCCTACTCACATCATAATGCCCATTACCGGCGCATCATCGAAACCCTAGACAGACTAGGCGCGGAGACGGGCGAGACCGTCCAACTGTGCGGCCTGCGCGGGACCAAATATGTCGTCCTTGATTGCCGGGACTCGCCTGGCCCGTTCCGGATTTCAAGCGATGTCGGCGTCGAGGTGCCGATACCGTGGACGGCGTCCGGTAGGCTGCTGCTCGGCCATATGAGCGAGCAGGAAATACGGGACTTCATTCCGCCTGGCGACTACACGCTTCCAGACGGCCGTGTCATTGCGCCAGCCGAGTTCTTCGGCGATGTCGCTCTGGCGCGCCAGCAAGGTTTCAGCGAGACCGCCGCTCTGGCCGACCGCTTCACTTGGTGCATGGCCGCGCCCATCCGCGACGGCAACGGAGCCATCAACAAGACGCTTTGTTTCGTGTTGCCCGTCGACACGCCAGAAGCGCGGCGCAGCGAATTGCTTGCCCTGTTATGCGAGCGCGCCAGTGGGTTGTCGCTCGCGGGAAGCTAGTAGAAAATCGGCGCGCGAAGGTCCGGGGTAGGCTCCGTTCGTTCAGCCGCAGCAGCGAAACCCGAAACTGGTACTCCGGTGAGTATGGCAAAGGCGGCAGCGCGCTCCTGCTACCAGATCATCGGATATTCGATCGGAAAGATCGGCGGTCGGCTTCGGCCTGGTTCAGACCTGCCTACGGAGTGTCGCCGACCATGCCTGAGAACAGCACCGAACCGCGCTGGTCGAGAAGAGAAAGCGAAGTGAAGTCCAGTATCGAGAGCCCTCCGTCGGCGATCAGGGTTTGGCCTGTGACGAACGAAGCTTCATCACTCGCGAGGAACGCCACCGCCGCAGCGATTTCGGCCGGCGTTCCCATTCGGTATGTGCGAGGCGATATGAACGTCGGTTCATATGATTACGCTGGCATCAGCGGTTTGACGCGGTCGATAATGGCGGCGACCGCTTCCTTCGGGCTCTTGCGACCGAGGACAGCGAGTTGAACCTCCTCGAGAAACGTCGACTGAGCGCGAGCGGCTTCGGGAAAAGCCGGAAATGCCGGTCGCGCTTTGGCGAGCGCGGCAGCCTCGACCTTCGCCTGCGGCAGCGACCCGGCGAACGACGGCTCGGCATAGGTCGAGGTGCGGACGGGGCCATTGCCGTTGCGCGCCATGTCGAGTGTGGCGGCCTTGCTCGCTACGAAGCGGATGTAGCTCCAGGAGAGCTTCTTGTCCGTCGAATTGGCGGGAATGGCCATCGCCCAGGATTCAACGACCGGATGCATTTCGTGACCGCTGCCGAGGGTTTTGGAGCCGGGGAACTCGATCGCCTTGATCTTTCCCGGTGCGGTCGACTGTTCCTTGTTGTTGAGCTGCGCGTAGCGGGCGAAAGGCAGCACCGCGAAGGCCGCGCGCCCCTGCTGCATCCACGTCACCATGTCGTCGTTGCGCGTTGTGGCATAGCTGCGGGGGAGCGCGCCGGCCTTGAAGAGGTCGGCAAGCGCGGACAGGCCTTTTTCCATCGCCTCCGGATCGGGGACCACCTTGAACTGCTTGTCGATGAAATCGCCGCCGAAGGCGCGGGCGAACATGACCGGGAAGACGGCGAGGTCGCTCGCAAGGATCATGCCGACGACGGGCGTGCCGGACCTGGAGGTGAAGGTCAGCTTCTTCGCCTGGTCGACCAGCTCCTCCAGCGTGTTCGGTGGCGCCGAAATGCCGGCCTCCTGAAGCAGCTCCTCGTTGTAGAAAAGCCCCTGCGTGGCATGGCGCACCGGAACGCCGACGAGCTTGCCGCCGACGGTCATCGAGTGGCGCAGGCCCTCGGCGATATCGTCGAAATCCTCGATCGGCTCGGCTTTCCGGAGATCGTCTAGCGGCTCGAATAGCGAGGCGATCTGCGACGTCATGCGGTTGTCGATGACATAGCCGATGTTGAAATCGGTCTCGCTCAGGCTCGCCTCTCGGAACAGCCGGTCCTGGAGCGGATTGCTGTCAAGCGTGGTCCAGGATATCTGGGCATTGTTCTTGTCCTCCCAGGGCTTGATGACATTGCCGGCGGCGCCGGTCGTCAGGTTGGCTTGGTGGACGCGATGGCAAAGCACATTCAGCGTCTTTACCTGGGCATGGGCCAACCGACCCAAGGCACCCGTCGCGCCGGCGGCCATCGCCGTCGTCAGCAGGGCTCTGCGTGTCATGTGCAAAGGCATTGTCTTCCTCCCTTTCTCGGTGACGTCGTCACCCCTTGGTCGCGCCGGCGGTCAATCCGGCGACGAGAAACCGGTTCATCAGGACCACGAAGACGAGAACCGGCAGCAATTGGACGGTAGAGGCAGCAAAGAGGACGCCCCAGTCGACGCCATCGATCGAACTGATCATCTCCGAAAGGACCAGAGGCGCGGTCTTGGCGTGGTTGGCGGTGAAGATATAGGCGAACAGAAACTCGTTCCACGCGAAGACGACCACGAAGACGGCGACGGCGAGCATGCCGGGCGCTACGAGCGGCAAGATGATCTTCACAAGGATCGTCAGCGGCCGCGCGCCGTCGAGGACGGCCGCCTCGTCGAGTTCGCGCGGTACCTGGTCGATGAACGTGCGCATCAGGAGCGTGCCGAGCGAGACGAAGAAGGTCGCGTAGAGCAGGATCAGCACCAGATGGGTGTCGTTGAGCCCGAGCCGATTGACGACCGGGAACAGTGGCAGCGTTACGACGATCGGCGGGATCAGCCGCGATCCGATCAGAAACATCACCGATCCCTCCAGGAAACGGACGCCTCGATAGCGCGAGTAGGCAAAACCGGCGAGCAGACTTGCCATGACGGCAAGCGCCGTCGCCCCGGTGGTGATGATCAGGCTGTTGACGAGCCCGTCGAAAAAGGCCGGCCAGCGCTGCCACAGCGAGGCGTAGTGCTCGAAGGTCGGTTCGAAGAAGAGCTCCGGTGGAACCGCGAAAATCTCGCGACCGGGTTTGAACGACGAGAGCACGATGAAGCCGATCGGAAACAGTGACCAGACGACGATTGCCGCAACGGCGAGCGTCTTTCCGGCACCGATGGCGAGACGCCTAGAACGCATTGGCCATGGATTCCTTGCGCAGCCGCCAGACATAGCCAGTCGCAAGCAGCAGCGAGATGACGACCATCATCCATGCCGTCGCGGCCGCCGTGCCGAACGAGTTGTAGCGGAAGCCTTCCTGATAAAGATAAACGGAAACGACCTCGGTCGTGCGTGCCGGGCCGCCCTGGGTCAGGAGCCAGACCTCGGAAAAGAGACGGAAGGCGAAGATGTAGCGGAAGAGCAGCGCGATCAGCATCGCTGGCGCCAGAAGCGGCAGCGTGATGTTGCGGAAGAGCTGGAACGCATTGGCTCCGTCGGTGCGCCCAGCCTCATAGAGCTCCTTCGGAACCGCGAGCCGTGCCGCATAGAGGATGATGAATGTGAATGGCAGGTGCAGCCAGATCGTGAGCAGGCCGACGAGGATGAGGCCGTGAGAAGGGATGAACGTCCAGTCGAGCGTCGGCAGACCGGTGTATCGCAGCATCAGCGTGATCGGGCCGACGTCTGGATCGAACAGGAAGCGCCACATTGCGACCGCCGTCACCTCGCTGATGGCGTAGGGAGCGAGCACCACGACGAGCATGACGCGCTGGAGGGGAAGCCCGGAGGCGAAAAGCAGGGCCAGGCCAAGGCCGAGCAGCAGTTCGATATGAACCGCCACGGCGACGACGAGGACCGTGTTCCAGACCGAACCCCAAAAATAGGGATCGGTGAGGACGCGGATATAGTTATCGAAGCCAACGAAGGTTGCCGATTGGCCGAATGACGAGGCTTCGAAACTCAGCCACAGGACGAAGATCGCGGGGAGCACGATGATCCCAAGCACCAGGAGGTGCACGGGCGTCGCATAGAGGTAGGCAGGCGAAAACGCGAAGCGCCGCCTCATGGTCTCGCCAGCCGCTTCCGCCGCCCCTTCCCCCCTATGGCCGACGGACGCCTCGGAACCAAATGCCATTGCTCCTCCCTGAGCGGTTGCGTGTCAGCCGTCCCTGGCGGCAAGTGGAACGGTGCCCTCCACCGTTGTTCTGTACATTACCCGGCGATATCCAGGATAATCGTTGATGGCGGTGTGCAGGACATGGGGATTGTTCCACATACCGAGCGTCTTCGGTTCCCAACGCAGCCTGCAGTTGAACTCGGGCCGGACAGCCCGCGCCATCAGGAAGTCGATCATCGGCTTGCTTTCTTCCTCCGTCATCCCCTTGAAATTGGTCATCACGCTGCTGACGAAGACATAGCGCCGGCCAGTCTCGGGGTGGCGACAGATCACAGGATGCTCGACGACGGCATTCTCGATCGTCTGGACATCGGCCTTGACGCCGAGCCGGCTGTGGGCCGCGTTGATGGCGAAGACCCCGCGGCCGCTATGGACGCCCGTCAGGCCTTGCAGGATCTCGACCAGCCGCGGCGAAAGCGAGTCATATGCCTTCTCGAGGCTGGAGAAGCAGGTGTCGCCGCCAACCGGCGGCACCTCCTCACCGTAGAGAATCGTAATGCCCGGTGGCTTCGGTAGCCAGGCGAGGTCCATGTGCCAGTCCTCGCCGATCACTTTGCCCGTGTCGTCCGGCTCGCGCACGAAGCGCACGATATCGTCAAAGCCGTCGATCGGCGTGTGCACCGGATTGCCGCTAAATGGTCCGAACCGGCGGGCGACCTTGTGGACGCCAGCGGCGTCAAGCTCCTGATCGCGCACGGCGAGCGCATGATATTTGTAGAGCGCGCGGCGAACGTCCTGGAAGGCATCCTCGCTCGCGCTCGCCAGATCGATCCCGCGAATTTCCGCACCGAGTGCACCAGTGAAGGGGCTGACCTCGAAACGGGTGAATGCATCATCGCGCAGCACGTGATCCTCCCTAATACGCGCCTCGTCGCCATCATGGGCTGACTTACCTGCAAGTAAGTAACTTGAAAGCCAAAGGCTGTCAACTCACCCTCGCTTTGTTCCACCGGATATCTAGCCTCGATCCGAGCCCTTCCCCGCATCCTGCCAAGCGGCGCGGATGATCGCGGCGAGCGCTGCGAAAGTCCTGGCGACCTCGTCGAAGCTTCCGGTGTCCTGCGTCATCGGTGGACAGGACAGAAGGGTAATGCGCAGCATGTGCACGAGCTCGTCGCTGAGTGTGTCGGAGGAAAGCTCTCCGTCCTTCACCGCCTGGTCCACCGCATGACGCAGGCTCTGATCATAGACCCGGTTGACGCGCTCCAAGGCACGTTCCGCTGGTTCGCCGAGAACCGGGAGGTCGTGGCGAAGGCGCGAAAGCGGGCTCCACATATTGCGGGCTCCCTTCTCAGCGTTGAAACGTTCGTAGAAGCGGCGCAGATCCTCGAGCTGCATATCGAGACGGTCGAAGAACCGGATATCGGGGGTCGTCCAGAAGCGCTTGATGCGGGCCTCGGCGTTGGCGGCGAAGTCCGCGATCAATTCCTCCATCAGCTGACGCTTGTTGCCGAAGTGATGATGGATGTTGGCGCGCGTCGTGCCGATTGCCGTCGCTATATCGCCGAAGCTGAAACCATCGTGGCCGCGCAGGACATAGAACTCGGCCGCGACCTCTTTGATTCTGCTGCGGGTAGAGTGCGCCTCATCGCCGGGAGATCCTGAAGTGTTGGCTCTCATATCCCTTCCGAAATTCATGCCGCCGTTGGACGATCAGTATACGGGAGCGAGCTGCACCCCCCGTTTCATACATGGATATTCTTCTACGCACGAGTGGAAGTAATTTGCGCCAGGGGCAGACATTCGCGAAGCATCTTGGCGGCAGCGATTAGCTCGGTGCGGCGGGTGAGTAGATACGGGATGCGTGTAGCGAACTTCAATCGGGTTCGCGCCCTTGACTAGAATTCCGGGTCAAGCAGGGCAGTCAGCTTGCCGGGGGCACGCCGCAACTCAGGCAGTGGATAGCGGCCGCGCATCCGCTGCGCCAACCACTTCCCGCATTGTCACGATGGTGCGGAACGCCCTCACGTTCGAATTGGCGTGGAAGACTTCCCGCGCGAAGACATCGTACGCCTCCATCCCCGGCAATTGCAGGAGGAGCACGAAATCGGCTTCACCGGTGACATACCAGGCCTGACGAACCTCCGAGCGCCCGCGGAGCTTGCCGATGAAGGCGTCCAACTCGACAGCGCTCTCCCGTTCCAGCGAAACGAGCACATGGATGGTTAGCGGCAGGCCCACGGCCGCCGGACGAATGACGGCAATATCCGCCGCGATCACGCCATCCTTCCGCAGCCGGCGCAGGCGGCGCAGGACCGCACTCTGGGAAAGCCCGACCTGCTCGGCGAGACGCCGCGCCGGGATCTGGTTGTCGCGCTGAACCAGCGACAGCAGCACATGGTCGAAGCGATCGAGGGCAGCGGTTTTCGTCATTTGGACAGGCATCTATGACGAAATCAGGCAGCTGGGCAACGATAATAGGCGCCAAGCGCCATCGTTTCGGGAATAGAATTTCGCCTCATGACCACAGACACACAGCCGGGCCTTGGCCCTGATCTCATTGCGGCGCTGTTACAGCGCCTGTCGCCGTTTTATGCACCGACACCGCTGCTCGACCTGCCAAGCCTGGCTGCGAGCCTGGATGTGACCCAGGTGCTTGCCAAGAACGAGGGCCACCGTGCCCTGGGCAGCTTCAAGTCCCTCGGCGGCACCTATGCCGGTCTGTGCGCTCTCGCTCGCGCTACCGGGATGGATATCGATGAACTGCTCGATCCAGAGCGGGCCCAGACGCCGCTGCCGGCGCTAATCACGGCCAGCGCCGGCAATCACGGACTTGCCGTCGCCGCGGCGGCGAAGTTTGCCGGCGGGAGGGCAAGGATATACCTCCATACGGGCGTCCCTGCGGGCCGGGTGCGGCGTATCGAGTCCCAAGGCGCCGAAATCGTGTGGGTCGACGGCACCTATGACGATGCCGTCGATCGGGCCTCTGCGGCAGCCCGCGCCGGGGAAGGCATTCTGGTGGCCGATACCTCGAGCGACCCGGATGATCCAGCGGTCGCTGATGTCATCGCTGGCTATGCCGTGATTGCCGCGGAAATCCGTCGCCAAGTCGAGGAGATTGGCCATCTGAGGCCAACCCACCTTTTCGTGCAGGCCGGTGTCGGTGGACTTGCC
The DNA here is from genome assembly GCF_040318315.1 of Mesorhizobium sp. M1227. Classification (NCBI taxonomy): domain Bacteria; kingdom Pseudomonadati; phylum Pseudomonadota; class Alphaproteobacteria; order Hyphomicrobiales; family Phyllobacteriaceae; genus Mesorhizobium; species Mesorhizobium sp. M1227. Next base: position 25,158 of record NZ_JAMYLZ010000014.1, on the reverse strand, counting down.
GCCGCCCTGACGACTGGGCTGAAGGACTGGCTGATGCCTCCGGCCATGATCGTCGTGGTAGAACCAGAGGCCGCAGCCTGCGTCGCGGCCGCGCTGTCGCAAGCACGCTCAGTTCGGATATCCGGCGATCTCAAGACGTCGGCAGACATGCTCGCCTGTGGCGAAGCAGCGGCATCGGCGCTCGACGTACTGCGCCAAGGCAACGCTCGGGTCATAACCGTGTCCGAAGCGGCGCTTGCCGACGCGAAGAGCCGGCTTCGTGAGGCAAACGGTCCAGACACAACCCCGTCGGGTGCCGCAGGCCTCGCCGGCCTCGCCACCGCCGTCGCGGCTTACGGCCTGTCGCAGGAGCTTGCGCTCGACGAATCGAGCCGGGCGCTGATCATCGTGACCGAGGCCGAACTGGAGAAGGACGCAGGACGATGGCACCGGACCCGGGATCATTGAACGGAAGAGCGGCTGGGCCACGTACTGCTCGATATGTCCGCATTCCAGACCCAACGCAGAATGGGTCCATGAAACTCATCTACCAGACCCACTCTCCCTACGCGCGTAAGGTTCTGGTCTTTGCCCACGAGACTGGGCTTGCCGGACGTCTGCGCGTCATTCATCAGGAGACGAGCCCCATCAATCGCAACGATGATGTGTTTGCGATCAATCCGCTTGGCAAGGTGCCCGTTCTCGTTGTCGACGACGGCTATGCTCTCTTCGATTCGGGCGTAATCTGCGACTATCTCGACAACCTTGAAAGCAGTCGTCGGCTCATCCCCGAAACAGGGCGGGCCAAATGGTCCGCCCTGCGCCTCCAGGCGCTTGCCGGCGGCATGTGCGACGCAGGCATTTCCATCCGCTGGGAAAACGAGCGCCGCCCTGAACATCTGCGTTATCCCGCCTTGGGTGCAGGCATGACGATGAAGCTTATCGAATCCTATGACTTCGTGGAAAGCGAGGTCGAATTCGACGCGCCGCTCCATGTCGGCCACATCGCGCTCGCCACTTGTCTAAGCTGGCTGGAATTCCGCGGACTGCCCGACTTCCTGCAGGGAAGGCCACGACTGGCACAATGGTATAGCTCCTTCGTGGAACGCCCTTCAATGCGTGCCACGCCCTACGGCGGCGACACGCGAGATTGATATCGATCGCCAGGCTTTCGAGTTCCAGCATGTGTCCCTCATCAGCCAGGCATTCTCGCGGCCATTTGCTGGTCGGCCTCGATAATAGAGCGCGAAACCGGTAATCTTGCCCGGGCTCGCGACCACGGCCGGCAGCTTCTGACGCAGGATTGCGCCGAAGTCGTTCGGGATTTCCTGTGCTGAAACCGGAGCAAAGCCGCCAGCCGAGAGCATCAAAATTCCTGCGACCAAGCCAATGCACAGTCGCTTCCTGGAAATGTAAGAAATGATTGGTTCTCCTGCCCGACCGCCCTGGCGCTGCCGCGCGACTTGTCCCAGGCGCAAGAACTGACATTCACGCCGATTGTTTCACCGGTTCGAAAAAATGTTGATGGCGGGCGGAACTGCGAGGATGTGGCGTTGCGGAGCCATTGAAATTTGGTCGAAACTCTCCAAAATTTTCAGCTGGTGGAAATCGCGAGAGCCACCACAGACGACGTCAACAGAGGAGACTATTCAAAGCGGAGGACTATCGATGGAAGGAGCCATTTCGACGAGTTTTCCCCCAATCGGGCCAGAGGGCCCTGATGTCTTTCTTGACCGGTTGCTCCATCCGGCACGGCATTTCGAGCGACCTGAGAACGTGCTGACCGACGTGACGCTGGACTTCCAGGAGAAGCGTGCAATCCTTTCGTCATGGGCATCGGATGCCTGTGCAGTGGAATCGGTGCCGGCGCTGCGCATGCCGCCGGGAGCAACCGAACCAGTCAGCTTCGATGCCATCATGGACGCGTTGCGCCAATTGGATCAATTGGAGAAGCTTCCCGGCGCCGGTCGCGGTCGTGAAATCGAAGGTATCGCGGTCACCGGTTTTACAGCATCCGTCGATCGACTTTGAGTTGAACGCGGCCACTCTCTGCATCCGAGGCATCCGCCCGCCGGCGAGGAACTCGCCGGCGGGCGAGGACTGGCGCGTTCTCTCCGCGTCCATTCATGTAGGGTTCCATAGGTCCGGCTCTCGCCTGAGTGTTGGATCCTTGCGATGCGGAAAAGCGGCCGCATGCCGGCGCAGATGTTGTCTGGAACTGCCTGGCGTTGCTGCAGAGCAGCAACCGCCACCGGTCGCAGGCGCTTGCCTGCGAGTGCAATGCGGCCGTCAGCCATCATTTCAACGACGTTTTGAAGGGGCTATCCGGCGGAGGAAAACGGCATGCCGGGCATGCCGCACAGGAAAGGACAATGACTGACCCACTATCGTCGCCGGCCGGTCTGGGGCCTCCCACTTTTTTGCGCCGTACCTGGCCTGCACCGATGCCGCGCGGGCTTGGCGACCTATATCCGGTTCCCTGTGGAGGCCGCCATGGACATGAGCAACAGAAAGACGCGGTTCAATATCTGGTACTGGGTCGCGGCGTTCGTGGGCGTGATGGTCGTCCAGTATATCTATGCCACGACGCAGCACGTCGCCGAGATACCGTACAGCCAGTTCGAGACCTTGCTGAACGCCGGCAAAATCGCCGAGGTGCAGGTTTCGGACCGCTTCATCCAGGGCCGATTCAAGGAGCCGCAAGACGGCAGGCCGCTATTCATCACCACACGCGTCGAGCCGAACCTCGCCCGTGACCTGCAGGAGCACGGTGTCACTGTGACCGGCCAGGTCGAAAGCACCTTCCTGAGCGACCTGCTTTCCTGGGTTGTGCCGGTGCTCGTCTTCTTTGGCCTGTGGATGCTGCTTCTAAGACGCATGGACGGCGGCGTCGGAGGTTTGATGCAAATTGGCAGGAGCAAGGCCAGGGTCTATGTCGAAGCCAATACCGGCGTGACGTTCGACGATGTGGCGGGGGTCGATGAAGCCAAGGCCGAGCTGCAGGAGATTGTGGATTTTCTCAAGAACCCGGGCGAATACGGCCGCCTCGGAGGCCGCATGCCCAAAGGCGTGCTGCTGGTCGGACCGCCGGGCACGGGCAAGACTCTGCTCGCCAAGGCCGTCGCCGGCGAAGCCAAGGTCCCGTTCTTCTCGATCTCCGGTTCGGAGTTCGTCGAGATGTTCGTGGGGGTCGGGGCCGCGCGCGTGCGCGATCTTTTCGAGCAGGCGCGGTCCAAGGCTCCCGCAATCATATTCATCGACGAGCTCGACGCTCTTGGCCGCGCCCGCGGGACCATGGTCGGCGGCCACGACGAAAAGGAGCAGACGCTCAACCAGCTTCTGGTCGAACTCGACGGTTTCGATCCACAGATCGGCGTCGTGCTGCTGGCCGCGACGAACCGTCCTGAGATCCTTGATCCGGCACTTCTGCGCGCCGGCCGTTTCGACCGCCAGGTATTGGTCGACCGGCCCGACAAGCAGGGTCGCATCAAGATCCTGCAGGTTCACATGAGCAAGGCCAAGCTGGCGACGGATGTCGACGCGGAAAAAGTGGCGGCGCTGACGCCCGGTTTCACCGGTGCTGACCTGGCCAATCTCGTGAACGAGGCGACGTTGCTCGCCACGCGCCGCAAGGCGGATGCGGTAATGATGGGAGATTTCAACGATGCGGTGGAGCGCATCGTCGCGGGACTGGAGAAACGCAACCGGCTCCTGAACCCGAAGGAGCGCGAGATCGTCGCCTACCATGAAATGGGTCATGCGCTGGTAGCCATGGCGCTGCCTGGCGTCGACCCGGTGCACAAGGTGTCGATCATACCACGCGGCGTCGGCGCGCTCGGCTACACTATCCAGCGTCCGACCGAGGATCGCTTCCTGATGACACGCGAGGAGCTGGACAACAAGATGGCAGTGCTGCTCGGCGGCAGGGCGGCCGAATGGATCGTATTCGGCCATCTGTCCACCGGAGCCGCCGATGATCTCGCCAAGATAACCGACATAGCGCGTGCCATGGTGACGCGTTACGGCATGTCGGCAAAACTCGGGCACGTGGCGCTGGAAAAGGACCCACGCTCCTTCCTGAGCCCCAACCCGCTCGCCGGCGGACCGCGCGAGCACGATTACGGCGAAGCCGCCGCCGATGCCATCGACGCAGAAGTGCGCGACATTGTGGAGGCCGCGTTCGAACGAAGCGTCAGCCTGCTCACCTCCCGGCGCGACGTGCTGGAAAGGGCGGCACGCAGGCTGCTCGAGACCGAGACGCTCGATGAGACTGAACTTGCGGCGCTGGTCGGAGACGTCTCGACGGCGGATCGTGCTGCGCAGGATAGTTCGCATAAGAAGAAGGCTGTGCTGCAGCCTGCCAGGACCGCGGCTGCAATCCCCACGCGCGGATCGGGGAAATTTCGGACGCAATAATGATGTTTCGGACTGCTCCCGCCGGCATAAATCGCTCGTGGAAAGCCGTGCCGCACGCTATGACGGTGACACGCAAGATCGACATCTAGGCTTTCGAAATCCAGTATGTGTCGGTCACCAACCAAGCGTTCTCGATGCCATTTTTCGGTCGCCCTCGGTGATATTGCGCGAGACGGGTGACCTTGCCTCGCGCAGCCTTGAGGGCGACCATCAAGGCCTTTTCTTCGTCACTGCGCCTGGCTCCGCTGCAGGGGTAAAATCCGCATGGCACAAGTGATCGTACGGGAAACGTATCGCCAGCCCTTTCCAGAAGCATCATGAAACCTCGTCGGTCTTCACCCGTGAACGGCAATGCCATCCGGCCAGCGTCGGACAAATTTGAAAGCCACCGTTCCGGCACGTGCGTCACTCCGGCAAAGGCGATCACGACATCGAGGTCTGGCAGATCAATTGCCTGCGTTGCATCACCGCACGTCGCTTCGACATGCGCATATTGAGCAAGATTGCCTTGCGCGCGACGAGCTAGTTGTTCGTCGATCTCATATGCAATCACGCGTCCTTCAGAACCCGTCAGTTCAGCGAGGATGGCGGTGAAATAGCCGACACCGGCGCCCACCTGAAGGACGGTCTGGCCGGGAGTGATGTTCAGATGGTCGAAAACCAATGCCCAAAGCGACGGCAAGCCGCTGTTCAGTCCGCGTTTTTCGTCAAGCAAGACCAGAACGTCGTGGTAGATCTCATGAAGCGCGGCTGAAGGGCTGGTATGGACCGCCCCGATTTGCAGTCTCGAATGGATACGCCATGGCCCGTCGCCAAGGTAGTGTTCGCGCGGAACCCTTGCAAAGGCCTCGATGACCGCAGGATTGTGCAAGACAGGTGATGCGACACGCAGGTCTTCGGCAAACCACCGGCGCGCTACGCTAGCATCGATTTCTGCTGGCATAGAGTATCGGCTCCCGGATTGCGCGTACTCCATCATGCTCTCAGAAAACCGAGTGACGGCAAAGGGCGCCTATCCTCGTATGGACGGGGCGACGCGCGCTGTCCGTTTGCGACCGAGCGCGGTCTCGCCGAGCGCCTTCCGCGAGACCGTAAACCGTGGCGATATGGAAGAACACTCTGCCCGACGATCATATCGTCCGGCTGGCGAGCAGCCTTGTGAGCCAATCCGGATCCATTTCCGGCACGGAGGACAGAAGCCGTTCGGTATAGGGGGCATGCGGCGGCGTGAGAATTTCGCTCTTTAATCCCTGCTCAACGACTTTACCCTGGTGCATGACCACAATTTCGTCGGCGATCGCCCGCACGGTGGCAATGTCATGGGTGATGAAAATGTAGGTCATGCCGAGCTCGCGCTGAAGCCGGATCAAGAGCTTCAGGATTTCCTCTTGCACAATCTGGTCGAGCGCGGACGTGATTTCGTCGCAGATTATCAGCTCCGGATCGGCGGCCAACGCCCGGGCGATGCAAACGCGCTGCTTCTGGCCTCCCGACAGTTCGGCCGGCAGACGATCCAGGTAAGTTTCGCTCATCTCGACCATGTGCATGAGTTCGCCGATCCGCCGATCCCGTTGTGCACCCTTGAGGCCAAGGTAGAATTCAAGCGGACGAGCTATAACTTCTTCGACTGTCTGGCGCGGATTTAGGGCGTTGTCGGGCATTTGATAAATCATCTGTATGCGTCGCAGGATCTCTTTTGGGCGCAACTTCACGGTCTTGGAAAGGGCCTGGCCGGCAAAGGAAATCGACCCCGAAAGCGGGGGCAGCAGGCCGGTAACGACGCGAGCGAGCGTCGATTTGCCGGAACCGGACTCGCCGACCACAGCCACTGTTCTTCCGCGTGGAACTTTGATGGAGACATCCTGGAGCACCTTAACCGCCCGGCCGTAGGCCGCGGTGACGTTGTCTATCGTAAGCAAATATTCATCGGCCGGAACTTCGGGCTTGGCGAGCTTGCGCACGGCCCAGAGCGTCTTGGTATATTCCTGGGTGGGCGAGGCGAGCATCTGGCGCGTTTCTGCCTCCTCCACGGTTAGTCCATGGCGCAAAACCATGATGCGGTCCGCCATTTGCGCCACCACCGCCAGATCATGCGTCACATAGATTGCAGCGGTGTTGAACTCCTCCACGATGTTGCGAATGGAGGCGAGAACTTCGACCTGCGTTGTCACATCGAGCGCCGTCGTTGGCTCGTCGAAGACGATGAGGTCCGGACGGCAAGCCATCGCCATCGCGGTCATCGCCCGTTGCAATTGTCCGCCGGAAACCTGGTGAGGATAGCGAAAGCCAATGGTCTCCGGATCTGGAAGCTGAAGACGCCGATAAAGATCGACCGCACTCCGGTTCGCTTTCTCTCGGCTGGCAATCCCATGCGCCACCACGGTTTCGACAGTCTGATCGAGGAGTCGGTGGGCCGGATTGAAAGAGGCCGCCGCGCTTTGCGCGACATAGGCGATACGGGAGCCTCTGAGGCGACGCCGCCCTGTTTCGCTTAGTGCCAGAAGATTGATCCCGTCGAACAGGATCGAGCCCTGTGTAATACGGCAGCCCGGCTTGGCGTAACCCATCGCCGCGAGGCCAATGGTGGATTTGCCGGCGCCTGACTCGCCGATCAGGCCAAGAACGTCCCCCCGCTTCAGCGCCAGATCGACCCCGCGGACAATGGGATACCACCGCTCGTCCGAGAAACCCTCCACATGCAGATTGCGGATCTGAAGCAGATCCTTGCCTTTTTCGCGCAATCCGGGAGCGCTATTTTTCATCCCGCAACCCGCTTGTTGCATGCAGGAACCAGTCCACGACGAAATTCACAGAGACCGTGAGGAGGGCAATCGCGCCGGCCGGCAGCAGCGGCGTGACATCGCCGTAGGTGATCAGGGTCGCATTCTCGCGCACCATCGATCCCCAATCGGCGGTCGGTGGCTGAATACCGACCCCCAGGAAGGACAGTGCCGCGATCGTGAGGAATACGAAGCAAAATCGCAAGCCGAACTCCGCGACCAGCGGCGGCATCACGTTGGGAAGGATTTCCTTGGCGATGATCCATTTCGGGCCTTCGCCGCGCAATCGCGCCACTTCGACATAGTCCATTACCGCCACGTTAAGCCCGACGGCGCGTGCGAGCCGAAAGACACGGGTAGAATCGAGCAGCGCAATGATGACTATCAGGCTTGTGATCGACGAGCCGAAGATCGAAAGCAGCACCAGGGCGAAGATAAGGCTTGGGATCGACATCAAGACGTCCACCGCACGCGACAGTATCTGGTCGAGCCATCCTCTATACAACGCGGCAAGAAGGCCTAGCGAGACGCCGACTGCGAAGGACAGCAATGTAGTCGCGACGGCTATAACGATGGTGTTGCGCGCACCGTAAATCAAGCGTGTGAGCATATCGCGGCCGAGTTGGTCGGTACCCAATTTGAACTGCTGGTTCCACGGTGCGAAGGCCTCGCTGAAGACCTGTGTTTCGCCGTATGGGGCGATCCAGTGCGTGAAGACCGCAACGACGACATAGCCAATGATCACGAGGATGCCGAACCAGGCACTGAAGGGTGCCTTCTTCAGCGCCGTTTTGGCCCGGGTGGCGCGCGAGCGCCTCAGCCTGTGAACCTGCGCGATTGGTTCGTAGCTGGTCATCGTGGATGCAAGAGCCTGGGATTGGTGGCGATGGAAATGATGTCAGCGGTCAGATTAAGGAGGATATAGGTTGCCGCGAAAATCAAGGCGCAAGCTTGGACAACCGGAACATCCCTTGATTTGACCGCGTCGACCATCAGCTGACCGATGCCGGGATAGACGAACACCACTTCGACGACGACCACTCCGACCACGAGATAAGCAAGATTGAAGGCCACCACCGTGACGATCGGAGCCCATGCGTTGGGCAAGGCATGCCTGAGTACGATGGCCATCGGCGAGACTCCCTTGAGACGCGCCATGTCGATATAGGGGCTTGCAAGCATGTTGATGATCGCCGCTCGTGTCATGCGCATCATGTGTGCGACGATGACGAGCGTAAGCGTGGTCGCCGGCAAGGCTACTCTCCAGACCTGATCCCAGAACGGCGTCTGGTCGTTCACGTTCGACAATGTCGGGAACTTGGGAACTGCGTTAAGTATCCAGTTCACTGACACTGCAAGCCAATGCGGCAGGGATTGTGCGAACTCGGAGCCGATGAATGTGTCGCGCGAGATGACCAGGTAGGCAAGCATATAGGCGACGAAGAACTCCGGGAACGAAATGGTTGTCAGCGTCACTGCGTTCACCAGCCGGTCGAACCAGCCATTGCGGTGGAGCGCAGCGAGGATGCCCAGTCCCAGGGCGAGCGGAACTGCGATCAGCGCGGTCATCGATGCGAGGAACATCGTATTGTAAAGGCGCGGCGCGATGATCTCGGCGACGGTGCGCCGATATCCGGTGCGGCTCGCGAACGAAGAGCCGAAATCCCCGTGGAGCATCTGCCCGACCCAGACGAAATAACGCTCGACAGGCGGACGGTCGATGCCAATTTCTCGCTGGAAGGCGGCGACCGTTTCGGGTGTCGCGGATTGTCCGAGCATCGCCTTGGCGAAGTCGCCCGGCAGCATTGCAATCGCAGAGAAGATAATGATGGAGACGATGAACAGCGTGACCAGGCCGAGGCCAAGGCGCTGCAGAACCGTTCTTGCGACCGGGTTCATTTGCTCGCGTTTCCCGTTGCCGTCGCTGCCCTGCCGGCAGGGCACGCGGCTGCAAGCCGAAGCCCAGTAGCCATCGCGGGTCCGGCCCGCTCTCTCACGCAGTGGCGATCCACCAGCGTTCGGCCATCTTCAGTCCGTCGTTCTCCCAGTTCGGCGCCACTTCGCCATGTGCGAGCTTATTGGATTTGGCGCTGACGAAGTTGTTGAAGACCAGCACGATGCTGCCGCCATCATCATGCGTCAGTTGCTGCATCTCGGCATACATTGCCGCCCGCTTGGCCTCATCCGTCTCGGCGCGCGCCTGGACAAGCAACTCGTTGAAGCGGGGATTTTTCCAGAACGACTCGTTCCAGCTGGAATCGGCGGCGAAGGCTTGCGTGAACATCCAGTCGGCCGTCGCGCGACCGCTCCAATAGGAAGCGCACCAAGGTTTCTTGAGCCAGACATTGTCCCAATAGGCGTCCTCGGCCTCGCGCACGACGTTTACGTCGATACCGCACTGGGCTGCCGTCTCGCGGATCAGCGCAGCCGCGTCCACCGCGCCTGCAAAAGCGGCATCGGCGACCGAGAGGTCCACCTTCAGTTTCTCCATTCCAGCCTTTTTCAGATAATGCTTGGCTTTCTCCGGATCGAAACTGTGCTGCGGCTGCGGATTGGTGGCGAATTTAATCGCCGGCGCGATCGGGTTGTCATTGGCCACAGTGGCGTGACCGAGAAAGATCTTGTCGACGATCTCCTGACGGTTGATCGCCCACTTTAAGGCCATCCGGACATCCGCATTGTCGAACGGCGCCATCGTGACATTCATCGGCAACGTATAATGGCCATAGCCGGTGACCTCGACGATCTCCACCTTGGGGTTGCGTTTCAACATGCCGAGGGTCTTGAGGTCGGCGCGGCCGATATAGTCTACCTCCCCTGTCGATAGCGCGGCCATGCGAGCGGCGAGATCGGTGATGGCGATGAACTCCACCTCGTCGAGATAGGGTTTGCCGTTCTTGAAGTAGTTCGGATTGCGCTTGAGTTTGGCCGAAACGCCGGGCTGGAAATTCTCAAGCACGAAAGCGCCGGTGCGAACGCCCGATCCCCAATCCGCCTTGCCGTCCTTGGCCGGCATGATGACCAGATGGTAGTCACTCATGATGTAGGGGAAGTCGGCGTTGCCGCTTTTCAGCGTGAAGACAACCGTTTCGGGGCCATCCGCCTTAATGCTGGCGACGGGCTCAAGCAGCGGCTTCGCCGCCGACTTAGTTTCGTCGCCCATATGATAGCGAAGCGAAGTCACGACATCGTCCGCCGTCACATTCTTGCCGTTGTGGAAGGTTGCGCCCTTGCGAAGCTTGAAGACCCAGGTTTTGGCGCCATCGGACGATTCAAAGCTCTCGGCAAGGTCCGGTTGGACGTTGCCTTTGGCGTCGACCTCGGTGAGGCTGTTGGACATCGAGCCTGAGAACGCTGTCTGTGTGAAGGTGTCCGGGTAGCCGGCCGGATCGATCGAATCCGTCGTCGCGCCATGTGCCATTCCGAGCTTGGCGAAGCCGCCCTGCAGCGGTTCGGCGCGGGCCGTGCTGACGAAGAGCTTATCCGCAGCGGTGACCGTCAGCCCAGCGGCCAGCCCAAGATTAATGAAATCGCGACGGGAAATCTTGCCGCGACCGATCAGGCTTTGAGCGATAGCAAGCTTGTATCCAGATTCTGACATTTGACTCTCCCATTGCGGATTTTCCGCGTTCTTGTTCGTCACGCACCCTGTGAAGAAATCTGCCCGTTAGCCGCGATCATCATTTCTGCTACTCTTCGAATCCGTACCTCAATCAGGCCGTCACATAGATGCTGCCCGCCTCGACCGTTACTGGAAATGTGCGCGCACGAACGGACGGATCGACCAGGGCCGCGCCTGATTTGATGTCAAATTCCCAGCCATGCCAGGCGCAGCGCACGATCTCGTTTTGGCGGTGATAGATGAACTGCGCCTCTTCGACCGGTGCAGTTGTTCCACATTGCGGCCCCTCGCAAAGGGGAGCGCCGCGGTGCGGACAAACATTCAGCAGCGCGTGGAATGAATCTCCGATGCGAAAAACGCCGACCGAAAGGCTGCGGATCTTGGCGATGAAGGGAGATCCGGTTTCGATCTCGTCGACTCTACAGATGTATGTCTTCTCGGGCATCGTCTGCTTCCTCAGGCAGCATTCGCCGCTTGCGCGCGCGGGATGCGCTTGTAAACCTCCAGCGCATTCAGCCCCATGATCTTGCTCTTCCAGGCAGGAGGGATTTGCAGCGTGTTGGCATCGTCATAGTCCCAATGCGGATAGTCGGAGGCAAACATCAGCGTATTTTCGCCGTCCATCGCCTCGAGAGTGGACCAGAGATGCTGAATATTTGCGGGCTGCTCCAGCGGCTGCGTGGAAAAGCGGATATTTCGCCGGCAATATTCGGACGGCAGCATTTTCAGCCATGGCGTCTCTTTGCGTAGGGCTTTGTAGTCGGCGTCCAGGCGCCACAATACCGATGGCACCCAGGCGACGCCGCATTCGATGACCACGAAGTAGAGGTCCGGCCATTTTTCGAAGACGCCATGCGCAATCATGCTTGCGACATGCGAAATGGCCGACATGTGCAGGATGGCATGGGTCTCCCAGAAGAATGTCGTCGGGGCCGGAGCAATCGCGGTCGAATTCACGCCACCATGGCCGCCCAGATGAATGGCAAAGGGCAGCCCCACCTCGGCGCAAGCCTCATAAATTGGATGGTAAAACGGATCGCCATAGGGCTTGACGGAGCCTTGCGAAGCGAGAACCTGAACCATGCGCGGGTGATTGCCCAGACGGCGTATCTCGGCGGCCGCGAGCTTCGGATCCTGTGGCGCGACGATGATCGAGCCCATGAAGCGATCGTCCTTCGGCAGCCATTGGTCGATCTGATAGTCATTGTAGGCGCTGACGAGGGCGCTGGCATAATAGGGATTGGCGAGGGTGGAAGCCTCGATCGGCTCATCGCCGGTCAGGATCGCCACATCGACCTTGTACTTGTCGAGGTGTTTTTCCTTCATGATGAGATAGTTGTCGGCTTCTGTTTTCGGACGGACGTCCTTGCGTGAGAAGTCCTGCGGATGAAACCAGGGACGATGGCCATGCGGGAAGGCGCCAACGGGACCTGTCTTCTCGCCTTCAACGAACATGTCCTTCCAGAGGCCGGAAAGGTAAGGCTCCAATACAGTCGCGCTCGACCAGTAATTGTGACAATCGCAGTCGACTATGAACACGTTGCTCAGCTCCGTAGCTTCAGCCTGGTCGATCTGCCGGCCGATTTCACCGCGTGCAGCTTCCGCCTTGAGTATTGTTTGATCAAGCTTATGATCCTGCGCAATATGATCGACTTTTTCGATCGGAGGTCATGTGCAGCTAGATCACATCGAAACCTTTCTCGACATCATCGAGTCGCGAAATTTCAATCGTACCGCCGACCGGCTGGGGTTGACCCAGTCGACGATCAGCACCCGCATCAAGAATCTGGAGAGCGCGATCGGGTCCGAGCTCTTTCTGCGCGGGCGCGCCGGCGCTGAGCCGACAGCCGCCGGGCGGCGGTTCGAAGCCTATGCCAGATCCTTGCTGTCGACGTGGTCGCAAGCTCGACACGATGTGCGAGCGTTCAACCGTTTCGAGGGCACGTTGCGCATCGCCGCACAGGTGGGCATGACCCGTTCGGTCCTGCCGGGATGGGTCGAGACACTGTGCCAGGCGCTTCCAAAATCCTCGATCCATGTCGAGTCGGACTATTCGAACCAGATGGTCAGCGACCTAAGCATGGGAAATCTCGATATTGCCGTGCTTTATGCGCCTCGCTACCTGCCTGAGATCGCCTACGAGCATCTGATGGTCGAGGAATATGTGATGGTTTCGACGGCTGCCAGAACGCTGTCCGATGTCGACCCTGAAACCTACATTCGCCCAGGCTACACCGCGGTGCTGGAAAAGACGCACGCAGAGCTGCTGGCCGAGCTGGCGATCTGTCGGCTTTCGACGGGATCGGAAACTCTGGCGGAGATCATGCTGCGGCGAACGGGCGGCACCTGCTACATGCGCAGCGACGATGCGCGCCGGTTCACGGCCGAGCTCCCATCGTTCCTCGTCGAGGGAGCGCCGACGCTGCACCAGCCAGTCCACACCGCGATCCTTGCGCGCCGCAAACACGAACCCATTATTCGCAAGGGCATCCGAGCTCTCCAGGTGGCTGTAATGTCCCTGGAAGTGTAATCGAAATTGCCGATCATAACGGCAGGATTGCGCGGCTGTTCAGCGGGGTTTGAAGTGGCATCTTGGCTCCACTTCAAACCCGAGTTGAATGATGAATGCTTACGCGGCCTTTGCAGCCTCCGGCTTCGCCCCAACAAAGCTTCACCGGGAGTGGGCACAGACCACGCCGCAGCTTGTGCTCTGCCGACGCGTGATCGACGAGACGCACGATGTGAAAACATTCGTTCTCACACCCGCTTCAGATCGGATGTTCTGCTTCAGCGCTGGCCAATATGTTGTGGTGCACCTGAGGATCGAGGGGGCCGCGGTGACACGCTCCTACTCTGTTTCATCACCGCCGACGCGACCGCTCGACCTGCAGATCACCGTGAAACGGACGCCGGGCGGGCTCGTTTCGAATTGGCTCCATGACAATTTGAAGCCGGGCGATGGGATCGAGATCGAAGGGCCGCTCGGCTCGTTCAATCTCGACGATCTGCCGCATGCAAAGTCCCTCTTCCTTTCAGGTGGCAGCGGGATAACTCCCGTCATGTCGATGCTGCGGGCATTTACCGACCGCGCAGCAAACCAGGATATCCACTTCATTCATAGTGCGAGAACGCCGGACGACATCATTTTTCGGCTCGAACTGGACGCACTTGCCGCTCGCTTTCCCAATGTTCATGTGACTTGCATTTGCAGTCATGGAGACCCGGCCTGGACGGGTCCAACCGGGCGAATTAACAGTGAGATGCTCCTGACCTTGGTTCCCGATCTCCATAGCCGCACGATTTTTGCCTGTGGGCCGGAATCCTACGTGAAGGCTGCACGCAGCTGCCTCGATGCAATCGGGCTCGCCCCTTCACAGTATCATGAGGAGAGCTTCGGGGGCGGCAACATTTCGCGTTCGCTATCGGATTCAAAGGTTTCGTCTTCGGTCCGCTTCGCCCGCTCCGGCCTTGCATATCACTGCGCGCCCGGAGAGACCCTGCTGGAAGCGGCGCGCCAATGTGGCGTCTATGTCCCAACCGCTTGCCAGCAGGGAGTTTGCGGTACGTGCCGTATCGCCAAGCTGTCTGGCGAAGTCGTCATGGATGACCTAGGCGGACTGACCTTGGAGGACAAATCGGCAGGCTACATCCTGGCGTGCTGCAGCCGCCCACAAGGCGACATTTTGCTTGATCTATAATTGTACCCATCGCGGAACGAAATCGGGCAGCCTTTGCGTTCAACGACCAAGCCATACTACTGCGACCGCACGTGATTAGGTCTCGGAACCCGGATGGGCTCGCCCGATTTCTGGCGCAGCTCACGCTGGGCATCGCAAGCGACAAAAGTCCTACCCAGCAATACGCTTGAGCTATCATTCAGCCGTTGCATGGGATCGACCTCGACACAAAGAGGCGCGGCAATTCGGCTCCAGCTACACCGTCGCGGCCGGATCAGGGGCGTTGCGGTTGAGATGAACCGCAATCGAATTACGGTTCACCAGGCGAGCCGCGAGGACACGGTGTTCAAACGGTGCGGTGTCGCCAGCCAGCCTCTTCAAGAGAAGCTCGGCTGCCGTCGCCCCGATCAGATGCGCCGGCTGCGCGATGGCTGTGATACCTTGGGCCACGAACTGCATCCAGTCGAGATCGTCGAAGCAAAGCAGCGAAACCTCTCCCGGAATCGCAAGCTTCAGTGCGGATGTCGCCTCCAGAACGCCTGTCGACATCACACCGTCGGCGGTAAACAGGGCGGACGGCGCATTGCGCATTGTCAGCAGATCGAGTGCCTCCTTTCGGGCTGCCTCGCTGGAATAGACCGCCACGCGGCGGATCAACTGTGGATCCGGCGAAATGCCCGCAGCGCGATGGGCTTCGAGATAACCCAACAACCGTTGCCAGCTTGGATGATGGTAGCGAACGTCGGAGCTGGAGAGATCAGCGTTTGTCACAAAGGAACCAACATCATCGCGTTGGTCCGGCCCGAGTTCCGCCAATATTCCGATGCGGCTGTGTCCGGCGGCGATGATCGCCGCTATGCTGCTACGCGTTACAGAAACGTTATCGACCACGACCGAATCGGTTTCCATGCCCGCCACGATGCGGTCGAACTGCACGACGGGACAGCCGGCCGCGACTGCGTCACGAAGATGATCCGGCTTGTCCAAGAAGGTCGATGAGACGACTAAACCATCGACCTGCTTTTCCAACAGCAGCTGCACCGCCTCTCGCTCGAGTTCGGCATTTTCGTCACTATTCGTAACGATAACCCCGAAGCCGCCACGGCGCGCGACGTCCCCTATTCCGCGCAGCACGCTTGCATAGAATGGGCTTTCGATGTCGCCTACGACAACGCCGATAGTCTGGGTCTTACCGGTGATCAGGCCTTTGGCCAGGCGATTGGGCCGATAACCCAGCGCAGATGCCGCGGCGCGCACCTTCTCCTGGACCTCAGGGCTGCTGTACCCGTAGTCACCAAGCACGCGCCCAGCCGTGGCAGAGCTCACTCCAGCCCGGCGAGCGACTTCGATGATAGTTGCGTTTTTGGATCTTTGAGTCACCCAGCAAGTCCCGCCGACCATGCAACGTCGTGGCGACGAACTAGCGGCAGTTAGGCACGCCCCGCAAGGCCGAACACCGCAGAACCCGCCGCTGCGCACACCATTTGAATTACAGCACCTCCGACAGAAAGCGTCGAAGACGCGGGCTCTGCGGATTGTCGAATAGGTCTTCTGGCCGGCCTGCCTCGACGATCCGCCCCTCGTCCATGAACACGACCTGGTTCGCGACCTTGCGAGCGAAATTCATCTCGTGTGTAACGACCACCATCGTCATCCCGCCCCGCCCGAGGTCGGCCATCAAGTTCAGGACACCTTTGACCAATTCTGGATCGAGGGCGCTGGTGACTTCGTCGAACAGCATAATTTCGGGTTCGAGCGCGAGCGCACGCGCGATGGCCACCCGCTGCTGTTGCCCGCCCGAGAGATTGGCCGGCCGATGGTCCTTGCGCTCCAGCAGTCCGACTTCATTTAGCCTCGCCAAGGCCGCGTCATTAGCCTCCTCGCGCGACATGCGTCTAACTTTGCGCAGCGCCAAGGTGATGTTGGCGAGCGCGCTACGGTCGGGGAACAGATTGAACTGCTGGAAAACCATGCCCACACGCCGCCGGAGTTGGTCAGGGGTCTGCTTGTAGATGCTTTCGCCGTCGAGCAGAATGTCACCGGCTCGGCATTCTACGAGACGGTTGAGGCAGCGCAGCAAGGTCGACTTGCCCGATCCGGACGGACCGATGAGGCAGGTGACGGTCCCGGGCTCCACTTTCAGACCGACGTCATGCAGCACCTGGACGGCGCCGTAGGCCATGTCGATATTTTTGACCTCGATGCCGCCACCCTTGAAGCGTGTGGGCGCTGCTGCAGGCAACGTCGCTGCTCCCGGCACGACGGCTTCGGCAAGCTCGGCGACCTCTTGGAGGCCACTCTGCACGGCGGTTATTCGTTTGCCGACGCGCATGCGCGCGTCGATGTAGTTGACGAGATGGGTCAGCGGCACCGTGATCACGAGATAGAACACGCCGGCCAGCAATAGGGGCGACAAGTTGCCGGTCAGCACAGCCTGGTCCTGGCCGACGCGGAACAGTTCGCGTTCGGAGGCGAGCAGACCAAGGAAATAGACCAGGCTGGAGTCTTTGACATTGCCGATGAACTGGTTGACCAGTGCAGGCAGGACGCGACGGATGCCTTGCGGGATCACCACCAGGCGCATGCCTTGGCCATACGTCATACCGAGAGTGCGCGTGGCGTCGATCTGACCCCGCTCGACGCTCTGAATGCCGGCGCGGAAAATCTCCCCGATGTAGGCTCCGGCGATCAAGCTGAGCGCCAGAATGCCCAGCGGATAAGGCGATGGACCGAACAGATCTCGGCCCAACCGCGCGAAGCCTTGGCCAATGATCAGGATTGTGACAATGGCAGGAAGCCCACGGAAGATATCGGTGTAGACTCGGGCAAGGAGTTTCAGCGGCCGGTTCTCTGAAATCCCCATGACTGCGAGGACGATACCGATCAGCGTCCCGAAAAACGTCGAGGCAAGGGCCAGGATCAAAGTGTTCTTGAGGCCGACCATCACCATGTTTGGCAGAACTTCTGCCATCGCCTGGAAATCAAGGAAGCTGCGGGCGAAGGTATCGAACCAGCTCATATCAAGTCCATCTATAACTCGGCCGGGCACCGTTGCTGACGGGCCCGGCCGGAAACGAAAATGAATACGCGCGAATTTACTTCTTGGGCAGATATTGATCCGGCATCGGAGTGCCCGGGAACCACTTCTCATGCAGCCGTTTCCAGGTGCCATCGTCCATGGCCTCGCGCAGCGCCTTGTTGAGCGCCTCGCGGAAGGCATCGTTGCCTTTCTTGACCACGAACCCGGCCGGCGCGTCGAAGGACGGCACGTTCATTGTAATCTTCAGGTTCTTATAGCGCTCCACATACTGCTTGGCGGACTCATAGTCAGTGAAATGGCCATCAATCGTCCCGTTATTCAGCGCCGCCACCGCAGTGTTGTTGTCGGGAAATTTGACAATGTCGCCCTTGAGGTTCTTCTCGGCATAGATTTCCTGCAGCGTTCCCTGGATCACGCCGATGCGCTTTCCGGCGGTGCTCTCATTGCTCGTCAGTGCCGGATCCGCCGAAATGATCGACAGGTAGCCGGCGAGATAGCCGTCGCCAAAATCCACGGTCTTCTTGCGCTGCGCCGTTGTGCCGATGGCGGCGACAGCGACATCGAAGCGGCCGTTGGCAACGGAGGGCAGCAGCGCCGAGAATTCCTGGCCGGTGAAAACGACCTGCTCCTCCTTGAACCCGAGCCGGCGCGCCACATCACGGAAGAGTTCGGCGTCGAAGCCGGTGAAGTTGCCGTTGGCATCGGTGAAGACATAGGGTTTCGCATCGCCCATGGTTCCGACGCTGATCACCGTCGGGTCGATGAGGTTATAAGGGTTGTCCGCCGCGTTTGCCTGAGTTGACGAGGCCAACGTGCCAAGTCCTGTCAACAGCGCGATCGTCAGCGCCAGACCGGATTTCAAAAGTAGGCGCCTGCTCGAATTCGTGTGCATGTCTTCTCCTCTTACGATTGGCCGAACTCGGCCTTGCGATCCCACTCGACGTCTCATCTATCAAAACGCTCTTGGACGGCGTTCGGCCAGGAAGGTGAGAACGTTATCATTTTCTCTAGCATTGTCCATTTCTCGCGTCAATTGTTTCGGAGAATTTCGCAGCTAGATGGTTTCCAGTGTTAAGCGTGGGGGATCTTCGGCGTCATCTTTCCTAAGTCGATTGCTGTCGCATGGCCGATTGCCCCGTAGTACCGGCAGGTAGCAGCAGCCGCCTCTGCGGCATGGCCGAGAATGTCTTGAGGCGCCTCTTTCTTAAGCAGGCCGAATAGCGTTCTTGCGATGAAGGTGTCGCCCGCGCCCAGGGTGTCGACGGGTTTGACCAACCGCGCCGGGGTTCGGTAAGAGACGGTGTCGCCGTGAAGCACCGCGCCGGCTCGACCACGAGTCACAAGAACCCACTTTGAACCACGTGCAAGCAATTCGGCCGCGATTGCGGCCAATTCCTTGTCGTCGAGACCGTCACCCGAGACACAAGCCAGATAGCAATAGGGTCCAATCTCGCGTCGGTGTCCCGGGTCCCGTCGCGTGGAAAAATCATAAGACAACAGTGACTTACTTGATACAGCGGCAACCCACGGGTCCAAACCGCTGGACTGGCCGATGTGGACGGCCTGAAAGCCCGAGAGAAAATCCAGATCTTCTTGCGTCGGCGTAAACACCGAAACTCCGAGATCGAAGTCCAGGAAAATCCGATCGGCGTTGCGGTGACCTATGAGGCAGTAAGCGGTCGGTCCCTCGAGACGCCGTAATCGGGTGATGTCCACGCGCTCCGACGCCAGTGCAGTGCAGATAAGGTCCCCTGCCCGGTCTTTGCCGATCGCTCCGACATAGGCCGATCGCCCGCCGAAGCGGCTGACATAAACCGAGACATTGAGGCAATTTCCACCAGGATACATCTCGTCGCGAGCAAGATAACAATCGACCACGTTATCGCCTATCGCGGCAATCTTGACCATTGCAGGACTTTCAGTTTAAAGGGTGTGATAACGTTCGCACAGTGGCCGCCCACCTGTCAATTGTGGGCCCGCCCCTAGCTCTGCCAACGAGACGAGGAAGCTCATGATTTCCGCCCTGCCCTCCGACGTGGAACGCGCCCTGACCGCTACGGCGGGCACGCAGTTTTCGCACCTATTCCTCGTGGCGTGCGGCGGTTCGCTCTCGATCATGATGGCAGGCAAATACTTCGTCGACCGTCACAGCGGCACATTCGCCTGCGACATCTACAACGCGGATGAGTTCGTCTGCCGAGACCCGCGACGGTTGGGACCTGACGCGCTCGTTGTCCTTTGCTCGCAGACCGGCACCACCCGCGAAACTGTGCGAGCGGCCAATCATGCAAAGGATCGAGGCGCAACGACAATCGGCATGACGCTCGACCAGATATCGCCCCTCGCGCTGGCGGTCGACCACGCAGTCGCCTACCAGGCCTCCTACACGACGGGCAAAGCAATCGATTCAGCCTGCAGCAACTACGGCGTGCTCTATATGTTGCTCGCCGGCCTGATCGATGCTCGGGAGGATGCCGGGCTAACGGCCGATCTGCTGACGAGCCTGAGCCATCTTCAGCCGGCGATCGAGCGTGCGCACCGGACCTATGCCGACCGGTTTCAGGCCTTCGCCCCCCGTTTCGCGCCGCGCAATGCGATCTACACACTGGCCAGCGGTGCCAGCTATGGTGCGGCCTATTCGTACGCCATCTGCGTGTTGATGGAGATGCAGTGGTACGATTCGCAGGCCATACACGCCAACGAGTTCTTTCACGGCCCATTTGAGGTGGTCGACCGGGATACTTGCTTCGTGGTCTTGCTGGGTTTGGACGAAACGCGGAGCCTTCCCGAACGCGCCCGAGACTTCCTTTTCAAGTACGGCAGCCGGGAAAACGTCCTGGTGCTCGATGGAGCGGAACTCGACCTCAGCGGTATGTCCGAACACATCAAACCCTATCTCGTGCCCTTGGTCTTCTTCGACACGCTTTGGCGTTTTGCCTACGAGCTGGCCGCCCTGCGCGGCCGTCCAATGCTTGAGGGCCGGCGCTACATGAAGAAGCTCACCGACTATTAGTTCCGCCGCGCTCTGCAGCCATCCAACAACTCCCAGCCCGGCTTCTGCGAAGAAGGATTTCTCTATGACTGCATCACCAAAGCCGCGCCATGTCGTTGTTATCGGCGCGGGCATCTTCGGCATCTCTTCCGCGTTGCACCTTGCTCGTCTTGGCCTTGATGTAACGCTTGTCAACGACGGCGCGCCAGCCAACGGTGCATCCGGCCGTTCACTTTCCTGGCTGAACTCAGCGCGACGTGCGGACACTGCCTACCACCGCTTGAGGCTTGCAGGCATCGACCGTTATCGGACCCTGGCCGCCACAAGGCCGGAAACGGGATCGTGGCTTCGCTTTGACGGCGGCCTCACCTGGGATGCGGATGACGGGACGAACCAGATCGCGTCCGTCTGCCAGTTGGAGCAGGATATTGGTTATGACGCGCTTCTGCTCGGCCCTGCCGAAGTCGGTGCAGTGGTGCCCGGCGTCAACGCGAGCGCAATTACCCCCCAGGGCGCCATCTTCAATCCTGGCGAAGGATG
This sequence comes from Mesorhizobium sp. M1227, assembly GCF_040318315.1. Classification (NCBI taxonomy): domain Bacteria; kingdom Pseudomonadati; phylum Pseudomonadota; class Alphaproteobacteria; order Hyphomicrobiales; family Phyllobacteriaceae; genus Mesorhizobium; species Mesorhizobium sp. M1227. The sequence goes on along the minus strand of NZ_JAMYLZ010000014.1, from coordinate 4,112 downwards.
GGTTGACCTGCCGTCTTTGATCAGTCTGCTGCTCAATGAGTTCCGCTCCCGTGGCGGCAAGTTTGTTCGGGACGCTGGACGCGTCCGGATAGATGCCACAGGTGGTCGCGCGCGTGGCGTCGTCACTGCCGACGGTGTGCCGGTAAAGGCGGATGCAGTGGTCCTTGCGGTCGGGCCAGCGACGCCTATCATGCTCGCAGAGATCGGAGTTCGTGTCCCCGACGCCACGCCAATTTCACTTCTCTTGAAGACCAAGCCGATCAAGACCGAGCTCCGTGCCGTGCTGAATACGCCCCGCGTGGCGGTTCGCCCGACGCCGGACGGCGCACTTGTTTTGGATTCGGCGTGGTCGGAGGAAGAAGTCGTGGTCAACTCTGACGGAACCTACACCGTGCACGACAAGACCGTCAAAGGACTGCTCGAGGAGGCTAGTGCGGTGCTCGAGGGCAATCCGCGGCTCCAACTCGCTGCCTATGCAGTTGGCCCGAAGCCCATCCCCGGCGACGGCGAGCCAGTGCTTGGCTGCGTCGAGACCGTTGCCGAACTTCACGTCGCCTTCAGCCACAGCGGCGCCACGCTTGGATTGATCGTCGGCGAATTGCTTGCCAAAGAAATCGCCTCTGGCAATCCGCATCCCATGCTTGCAACGTTCCGCCCTAATCGTTTCAGCTGAAAGGGCAATTTGGGGCAAGGCCGAACTGTCCAGATGGGTCGCGGGCCTGGGGAAGAGCCGCGTGATCGGGTTGTCGTGCTACGGCAACAGAGACGGCGAGAGGTCGGCGCTGCGCCTCCAAGCGCGAACGCCCGAAGAAGAATGCCCCGCAAACTATGGTCAGATAGCCACTCGCGATCCACTGGAGTGCGATAACCGCGACAAGTTGCGCAAGATTCCGCCCGCAAAATCAGACACTGCGCATGATCAGAAGCCGTTGCTCCAGAACGATTTCACCTTGTCAAGAGACGGCCCGCCTTGCGGCGTGCGAGGGGTCGGCAGTGACTTGACCAAGCCTTGACCAAGGGGCAGGATTGCGCCTATCGTCGCGTGCAAGCGCGATTGTCGAGCAATCTACACTCAGCTCGGTAATGAACACGGCTCGCCACGTTGACCCGACGCGCGCAAGGACAGGAAAATGACCATCACGGTGAAAGTTGGCGAGGCCAAAACGCATCTCTCGGAACTGCTTTCAAGGGTAGAAGCCGGCGAGGAGGTGATTATTTCGCGCGGCAACGATCCCATCGCTAAACTGTCGCGGATTCAACGGCGCAACGATGTCGAAGCCGTGATCGAAGAGATCAGCGCTGCCCGCGCTCGCGCCAAGCCCGTGACGCAGGACGAAATTCGGGCCTGGCGCGATGAAGGGCGTCGCGCTTGATGGCGATCATCGTCTGATGCCTTTCGTTGTCGACTTTTCCATGGCCGTTGCCTGGATTCTTCCTGATGAAGACAGTGAGGCGGCGGCCGCCCTGATGCGACGATTGCCGGGAGCAACGGCGCCTGTCCCTTCCCTGTTCTGGCACGAGGCGCGTAACGTCGTATTGATGGCCGAGCGGCGTGGCCGCATCGCGGCGGGCGAAGCTGCCACCACCATGGCACGGCTGCGCCGATTGCCGCTGGAGGACGCCGGCGGCGGGTCGGACGGCGCAGTGCTGACATTAGCGGCTTCGCACGGGCTCAGCGCCTATGACGCCGCCTATCTGGCGCTGGCAATCGAAACCGAGTTGCCGCTGGCCACCCTCGATCGGAAGCTCGCACTTGCCGCACGCCGCCAGGGAGTCCAAATTCTCGGGCCGCTCGCGAATGGCAATTGACCTCTTCGCTCGACCACCTGCCTATGTTGTTCGACGTGCAGAAGTCTTTGACGCTCTCGATTCCGTGCTGACTCTGGACCTCCGCGACTTTCTCGCCGAAGAAACCCGAGAAGATCGGAGGTAGACCGCACCGAAGAGTCTCTACCTTGTTGGAATCAGATGCAGTGCAGACTTCCCGCCCTTCACGGCCGCCGCTGACAGCTTGCGGTCAAAGCTGGCAAGTTGGCCGCCGCGCGCCTTGGCGAGCGCGAGAAGGTACGTAGCCGTCACCTGCGCCGAGGTCAGGATTTTGGCTGCATCAATGTCGCCGGAGCCAACCAGGCTCACATCGTCGGGCCAGAAGCTGTGCCCGTGCAGGGTCCGCAACTTGGTAACGATTCGCGCAACAACAGCTGGTGAGCCGGGAGAATTGGGATATCTTTGGTTGCCGACGATGCGCAGGACGCCGTTTTCGGTGATGGGACACGTAGCCATGCCGAGTTACCGGTCTCTTCGAACTCCATGCGCGTCGTCATGGGCGACGTGGCCAGGATCTATCAGTGCGATCAGCACATTGACATCGAGCACGTCACGGCAGTTCGTCTCGCAAGGCGTTGACCGTCTCAAGCGTGACGGGAGGTGCATCCGGCCGAGGCGACAGTAGAGGAATCCCGTTGCGCTCGCCGCCGGCTTGAGGCCGACGCAGCGAGCGCCGGGCGAGATCGGTGATGACCTCGCCGAGGCTGCGATCCTGCTGCCGGGCGGTGGCCTTGGCTGCAACCAGGACATCGTCATCGATCGCCAGTGTGGTTCTCATGTTGCCCTGCTTGGTGCGCATCAAACATCACGCATCATATAAAATAGCGACGTCGGATACTCAAACGATGCGAATACCCGGCGGACTTGGCGTGAACGCATTTTGTGCCGGAAGGATCGTCGCTTCACGGCTTCAACCTTTGTATGCGACGAGAACTGCGCCCGCTGCAATCAGTGAAACGCCAAGCCAGTTCGGCAGGGACAATTGTTCACTTAGGAAACCCACTCCGAATACTGTGTCAAGCGCGCCGCTTAGCCTGGCGTCACCGAGCAACTCCCCCTCCCACAATGCAGCATCAGGGCTGCGGTCACATATCTTGATTGTGTTTGCCGACGTCAGCCAGCTCCAGCCACGTCGACAACAGCCTTGATCCGACCGGACTTCTGCTGCGCCCAGATCGCAATATCGCGTGGGCTGTCTCGCAGGGTAGTGCGATGGGTGACGAGTCGGTCGATTGGTATTTTTCCAGCGCGGATCGAGGCAATGACGTGCTGGAAATCGCTACGCGTCGCGTTGCGACTGCCGATCAGCATCATTTCCCGCTTGTGGAACTCTGGATCTGAGAAGGTTATGTCGTCCGGCACGACGCTGACCATCACCATGACGCCACCATGGGCAACATAGGCAAAGGCAGACTGCATCGAACGGCTGTTCCCCGTGGCGTCGAAGACGACGTCGAAACCTGCTCCCGCAGTTCGCTCCGCTATCGTTTCGACGATCGATCCCTTCGACCCGTCGATCACCAGGAAGCCCAATTGTCTTGCGGCAAAGGCCAGCCGCTCGGCATCGACGTCCATGACGGTCACGTTGAGTTGCGCTATGCGCGCAAAAAGCGCGGTGCCAAGGCCGATCGGCCCGGCGCCGATAACCAAGGTGCGAATGCCCGGCCCCGCCATGGATCTGCGCACCGCGTGAGCACCGATGGCCAGAAACTCGACCGTGGCAGCCTCGACCGGTGACAGGCCGGCCGCTGGTATCAAGTTCTGCGCCGGCACGAGAATCTGCTCGCTCATGGCACCGTCACGGTGCACGCCAAGCACCTCGATCGACATGCAGCAGTTCGGCTTTCCCTGGCGGCAGGCGGCACAATTTCCGCAGGCAAAATAGGGGTTGACGAGGATTTGCTCTCCAACCGACAGGTCCACCGGCGCGTTGATTGTCGCGATTGTTCCCGAAACCTCATGGCCCATGACGCGCGGATAGGCGAGATAAGGATGCCTGCCCTCGAAGATGTGGTAGTCGGTTCCACATATCCCGACATAGGCGACATTGATCAGTGCCCAGCCTTCGGGCGGAGTGCCTGGTGCCTGCTGCTCCTCAAACACCAGCCTGCCCGGCTCAGCGCATCGCACGACTTTGATGGTGGGGCCCATGACTATAATTCACCCCCTTGCTAAGCTGGAGTCCGGCAACAGGAAGTGGTGCGGGGGGGGCATAACCCCGCCCCCGGGGGGATGACGAGGAGAGCGAGGAGGTGGGGAGCGGGGCCCGGACGGCGCCGGGTTTC